>NZ_WTFF01000079.1 GCF_019400985.1 Streptomyces bambusae | reverse complement strand
ACACATACATCTACATTCGTACAATTGTATGTGTATGGATGGCCACGCGTAGTGTCAACTACCCACGGGTAAGGTGGTCGGCAGCGACAGAGGTGTATAAGAGCCAGACCCACACGTCCACCGCCGGGCTGCCGGCCGGCCTCTGGGGCCGGGCCGAGCAGCAGGACTTCCGCAGCCGGGTCCGGGGGTCCCTGCTCGGCGCCGCCCTCGGGGACGCGCTCGGCGCGCCCGTCGCCGGCCTCTCCCTCGACGGCATCCGCGAGGCGCACGGGCCGGCGGGCCTGACCGACCCGGCCCCCGCCTACGGCCGGCGCGGCGCGGTCACGGCGTCCACGCAGCTCACCCTGTTCACGGTGGACGGCCTGATACGCGCCCACGTACGCCGGGACACCGGCGCCTGGCACCCGCCCACCGACATCCACCGCGCCTACCTGCGCTGGGCCGCGACCCAGCACGACTGGGGGCCCGACGAACGCCGCCCGGACAACGGCTGGCTGGCCCGCGAGGAATGGCTCTACGCCCGCCGCGGCCCCGACCGCACCTGCCTGACCGGATTCGGCGACGACGTCCTCGGCACCCTCGACAGGCCCAAGAACCCCACCGCCCGCGACGCCGCCGCGACCGTACGGTCCTCCCCGTTCGGCCTGCTGGTCGGCTGGGACCCGGCGCTCGTCCTGCAACTCGCCGTCGAGTGCGCCGCGCAGAGCCACGGCCACCCCACCGCCTACCTGTCGGCCGGCGCCGTAGCCGTCATCGTCCACGGCCTGTCCCGCGGCGACGCCCTGGAGCCCGCCGTCCGGCGGGCGCTCGCCCTCCTCGCGCCGCGGCCGGGCCACCAGCCGGTGGCGGACGCGCTGCTGCGGGCCCTGGCCGCCGTCACGGACGGCGTTCCGTCACCCGAGATCGTCGAGTCACTCTCCCCGGGCGACGGCCGTGACGCCGTGCCGCCGCCCGCCGAGGACGCGCTGGCCGTGGCCGTCTGGTGCGCCCTGGTCGCCGAGGACGTACGGCACGGCCTGCGGCTCGCCGTGAACCACGGCGGCGACTCCACCGCGACCGGCGCGCTGTGCGGGGCGCTGCTCGGCGCCCTGCACGGCGAGACGGCACTGCCGGCGGCCTGGCTGGCCGAACTGGAGGGCCGGGCCACGATCCTCGAACTCGCCGACGACTTCGCCCTGGAAATGACCCAGGGCCCGTCCCTGCACAGCCCGACCACCTCCTCCCCGGCCTGGCTGGCCCGCTACCCGCGCGGCTGACGCCTGCTGCGCGCCCTCCCCGCCCCGTCCCCGGTACCACGATCGGTGCGCGCGCGGACCGTACGCTGGTACGGAAGGAAGGGACTACGCGATGCCCATCAGCGCCGACGAAGCCCGGAAGACCCTGTTCACCCTCATCGAGCGCGTCAACAGCGAGCACGCTCCGGTCCGCATCAGCTCCGAGAAGGGCGACGCGGTCCTGATGTCGGCGGACGACTACGACGCATGGCAGGAGACGGTCTGGCTCCTGCGCTCGCCCGCGAACGCCCGCCGCCTCATGGAGGCGGTCGCCCGCGACCGCGCCACCGCGACGTCCGTCACCAGGACCATGGCGGAGTTGCGGGATCTGGCGCGTGAGGAGTGAGGAGCAGCCACGTCAGCCACGTCATCCCTGTCGTGCAGCGCGACGGCGCCACTGCTCCGGCTGAGCCCGGCCGCCCCGCCGCCCGGCCCGGATGCGTCAGCCCTCCGTGGCGGCCGCCTGCCGCTGCTGCGCCGGCACCCGTACGGTGATCAGGTCTCCGACCCCCGCCACCTCGTTCAGCGCCTGCGCGAGCGCGAGCAGCACCTTCCGTACGGACTCGATCTCCGCGCGCAGCTCCGCGGCCCGGGCCCAGCGGCGCTCGTGCGCCACCGGATCGACGTGGTCGCCGCGCGACGCCTCGTGTGCCGTGAGGAGCGGATGCCACTTGCTGAGCAACGGACGGATGGAAAGGTTCAGGACATTGACCGCCAGCAGGCCGAAGCTCACGTTACCGGGCTGCACGCGTGGCGCCACCGCCGGCCCGTAGCGCCGCAGGATCTCCCGGGTCGTCGCGAAGACCGTGTAGAGGGAGGACAGCGCCTCGCGCAGTAATCCCTCGTCCTCGCCCAGCTCCACGACCGAGATGCGGGTGGCGAGTTCGACGTACAGCTCCCACGCGGCCTCCCGTTCGACGTCCACGGGCTCCCATGTACCGCTGATCTCACCCACGAACGGGATGGCCAGCTTGACCGATACCTCCTGCGGTGCGAAGCCACTGCCGCGCCGGCGCCGCCCCAACCTCTGTCGCAAACCCATCCCCCGAACCTTCCCCCCGTCCCAACCCTCCATGCCACCCTACGAGTTGCGTGGGATTTACGGGCAAGTACGGGACGTCAAGGGGGACGGTCTTGGAACGCGACGCCTTCATCTCCTACAGCCACAAGGCCGACGTCCCGCTGGCGACCGCCCTCCAGAAGGGCCTCCACGACATCGTCCGGACCCCGTGGCTGCGCCGCCCGGGACTGAAGGTCTTCCGCGACACCACCAGCCTCGGCGCCAGCCACGACCTCGGCTCCGCCATCACCGCCGCCCTGGCCGGTTCCCGCTACTTCGTCTACCTGGCCTCCCCGGAGGCCGCACAGTCCAAGTGGGTCCGCAAGGAGATCGCGTACTGGCGCCGCAACCACGGGCTGGACCACTTCCTCATCGCGCTCAGCTCCGGAACGATCGCCTGGGACGACACGGCCCGCGACTTCGACTGGACCCGGACGGACGCCCTCCCGGAGGAACTCAGCTGGGCGTTCACGACCGAGCCGCTCTGGGTGGACCTGCGCGCCTACCGGGCCTGCGACCCCGCCGAGCGCTCCATGGCCCCCGGAGCCGGCTTCCGCGACCGCGTCGCCACCCTGGCCGCGCCCCTGCACGGCCTGAGCAAGGACGCCCTGGACAGCGAGGACCTGCGCCTGCAGCGCAAGGCGGTCCGGGTCCTGCGCAGCGGCGTGGCCGTCCTGTCCGCCACCACCCTGATCGCGGCGGGCGCGGGCGTCTTCGCCTGGCAGCAGCGCAACGAGGCAGTGTCCCGCGCCCGTACGTCGGCCTCCCAGGCCCTGGCGGCCCGCGCCCTGGAGGCTGCCCAGACCGACCCGCGCAAGGCGGCGCAGTTCGCCCTGTACGCGGACGCGGTCCGCCGCACGGGCGAGTCGGCGCAGGCCCTGGGCCGGGCGGTGGCGGCGAACGACAACGTGGGGCGGCACTTACAGGCGGGCAGTGAGGCCGTCGCCAGCTACCGGGGGGCCGGCACCATCCCCCCGACCAAAGTTGCTGTCAGCAGGGACGGGAACATGCTGGCCTACTACTCGTACTTCGACAGCTCCGACAGCTCCGGCAGCCCCGACACCTCTGCGGCGCCTGATGACACGCGGCTGCACATTCACCTGTACGACATCCGGGCCGGCCGGACTCTGCCGCCCCTTGAGGGCATCAGCTGGCGGACGCTGGACGGCGGTGAGCTCGAGTTCAGTGCGGACGGCCGACTGCTCGCCGTGGAGACGGCCATCAACCGGCTGGAAATCTGGGACGTCGTCGAGCGGAAGCGGCTGCAGGCTCTGACCGCCAGCGACAGCGGGAACCTGTCCAACGCCCACATGGGGCTCCGTGCCTTCGCATTCTCCCCGGACGGTCAGCGGGTGGCCGCCAGCTTCTACGCCACTCCTTCGGCCGACGACTACCACCTCACCGTCTGGGACGCCGCAACCGGGCGCGTCATCCACGACATGAAAGCGAGCCCGGACCGGATCGGCCTTGCCTTCGACAAGGACAACCGTCTGCACGTCCTCGACACCGGCAACCGTACGCTGCGCAGCCTCGCCCGGGACAGCGAGTCCTGGGGCGCACCACGTGAGCTCCGCCGTCTTCCCGAGAACCTCCAGTACCCCTCGCTCTCGAACGACGCCACCAAGGTCTCCTTTCCGGAGATCCTCAACGTCCAAAAGGCCGAGGTGTGGGACCTGGTCAAGGAGGAGCGCGTGGATGCGGAGCAGTGGGCCCTCTTCCCGTCGGGTGGCGGGCCCATCTTCGCGGCCAAGCAGAAGGAGGTGGCCGTGTACGACGAGGCGACGCGGAGCCGACGCGTGCTCGCATCCTTCAGCTGGCCGGTGCTGAGCCAGTCCGCGTCCGCAGACGGCCGTTGGGTTGCCGCCGGCTCCGAGGACGGGGCGGTGTCCTTGTTCTCCACCCTCAGCATGCAAGGCGGGACGCCCGTGCCCAACGAGCACGGTGTGAAAGGGAGCGAGCTCACGCCCGACAAGCGGTTCGCCTTCCGTGACGAAGCGGACGGCACGGGCCTGTGGGCGGTGACCGGTGCGGGGGTGAAGCGCCTGGGGCGGATCCCCGTACGACTGGGCCGGACGGTCAACTTCAGCGACACCGACTCCGTGATCGCAAGCTCGGACGGCACACGGGCCGTAGCCGTGCAGGGGGAGAAGCTCTCGCTCTGGAACCCGGCCAGCGGGAAGGAGATGAGGCCCCCGCTGGAAGCCGGTGAACACCTCCTGCCGCTCTCCTTCCTGCCGGACGACATCCACATCGTCGCGGCCGGAGAGGACGGGCTCAAGGTGATCGACACGCAGTCCTGGGAGGTCCGCCAGTCCATCCCCGGCGACGCAGGTGTCGGAAGTTCGGTCATCGAACCTATCGTCAGCGCTGACCGTACGACCGTTGCTCTCATGGACGACGGCGGGCTGTCGGTCTGGCGGTGGTCCGAGGACCAGCGCCTCTCCGTCGTACGGAAGGCCGCCGTCGCCGGCAGCATGAGCTACGACATCGCGCTCAGCGGCCACGGCGACAGGGCAGCGGTGATCAACATGGATGACCGGATCACGATGGTCGACGTCCGGACCGGGCACACCGCCACGAGCACGGGCGTCCAGAGCCGAGGCAACCGCCGCATGGCTTTCAGCCAGGACGGAACCTTCGTCATCCAGGCGGTGGGCAGCGGCAAGAACATCTCCCTGCAGTTCTGGGACGCCGTGTCGGGCGAAGCCCGCGGGACCTGGTCACTCCAGGACCAGACCTCCGACACGCCAGTCCCGGAGCTCCTCTCCGCCGCCGACGGCTCCGTCCTCGCGTTCGCCGCCGACGGCACCCTCGTCCGCCGCGCCACGGACCTCGCCTCCTGGCGCAAGGTCCTGTGCGACCTGGCCCCCGACCCACTCCCCCAGAACGAATACGACCGCTACCTCAAGGGCATAGACATCCCCGCGCCCTGCCGCCGCCGCGACTCCTAGGAGCGCGACCCGTGCGACGCGACGCCTTCATCTCCTACAGCCACAAGCGCGACCTCGCCCTCGCCGCCGCCGTCCACGGCCGCAACCCCTCACATGAGCGCTCGCACCGCCACCACAAGCATCCCGCTACTGGATGGCAGCGCGGCACAGAGCTATCAGGGCAGCGACGCAACCAAGGTGAGTGAGGCCGAGGAACACCCATTCCACGGGGCCCATACGCCACCGCTGACGGGCCAGCACCCGCCACTCGTACGCGGTCGCTGCGGCGGCAAAGGCCAGCAACGGCGCCCACAGCAGGGCCCACCAGGACCAGATGTCAACGAACCGGAGGACGGCGCACACGGCCCCGACGAGGAAGGCGACCAGTGTCCATCCCGGCTTTTGCTGCTCCTGGGCGGACTGTGGTGCGGCTGACGTTCGACTCACGTCTGTGATCCTTTCTCGGAAGGCCAAATATTGAAGGGGCGTGCCGCAGCCACGGCCCCGACGAATGGTCCCGCGGACGGCTTGAATCGCCGCTGCCGAGGCGTGTCGGCCATCCCCTCGCCCAGGCGGAAAACGACCGCTACCTGGGTGACCTCGACGTCCGCGCCCCCTGCCGGAGCTAGGGGTTACGCCCTACCGTGGCCGGGGCCGGTTACCTGACGGAGGTGTCAGTACGTATGCGGATCGCCACCACCATCTTCCTGACCGATCTGACGGTCACGCCCGTCCGGATCGCCCGGGCCCTTGAGGAGCGGGGGTTCGGCGGGCTCTATCTGCCCGAGCACACGCACATCCCGGTCGACCGGGACACCGCCGCGCCCATGGGCGGCGACCTGCCCGAGAGCTACGGGCGGACCCTGGACCCGTTCGTCGCGCTCGGGCAGGCCGCCGCCGTGACCGAGCGGCTTCGGCTGGGGACCGGGATCACGCTGGTCGCCCAGCACGACCCGATCGCCCTGGCCAAGCAGATCGCGACCCTGGACCACCTCTCCGGCGGGCGTTTCACCCTGGGCGTCGGGTACGGGTGGAACGTCGAGGAGGCCACCGACCACGGCGTCGACTGGGCCACGCGCCGGGAGCTGGTACGGGACCGGATGGCGCTGATGCGTGCCCTGTGGGCGCCCGAACCCACCGCGTACGTCGGGGAGTTCTGCTCGGTCCGGGCCAGCGCCGCCCACCCCAAACCGGCGCAGGCACCCCGCGAACTGACCGCCGGCCTGCTCCTGCACGGCCCCCGCACCCTCCTCGGCGGGACGGCCGGCCCCAAGCTGTTCGCGGCGGTCGCCGACCACGCCGACGGCTGGATGCCGATCGGCGGGCGCGGCCTGACCGAGTCCCTGCCGGTGCTGCGCCGGGTGTGGGAGACGGCCGGCCGCGATCCCAAGGCGCTCCAGGTGGTCCCGTACGCGATCCACCCCAGCCCCGGCAAGCTCGCCCACTACGCCGACCTCGGCATCGAGGAGGTCGTGGCCCAGCTCCCCTCCGGAGGGGAACGGGAGGTGCTGCGGGCCCTGGACGAGCTCGCCCAGTACCTTTGACTTCCGACTTCATGGCCGTCCCAGGGCGAGAAGGTCTTGGGACCCTCAGCCGTCAGGGGTCGGGTTCGCAGCGGTGACCGGGTCGGCGGCGTGGATGAGCTGGCGGAGCGCGCCGAGGTAGACCTCGTGGTCGACTACGGCGTTGAGGACCGTGGCGAGCTGTCCGGTCAGCACCGGGAACTGCTCCGGGTCGAGTGCGGCGAGGGCTTGACGGGTGGCGGCTTGGGCTGCCTTGGGGTTGCGGTGG
Organism: Streptomyces bambusae; assembly: GCF_019400985.1. Classification (GTDB taxonomy): domain Bacteria; phylum Actinomycetota; class Actinomycetes; order Streptomycetales; family Streptomycetaceae; genus Streptomyces; species Streptomyces bambusae_A. Next base: position 18,615 of record NZ_WTFF01000079.1, on the reverse strand, counting down.
TTGACGAAGCTGGCGCTGCCCAGGGTCTTCAACTGTTGAACGATTCGCTTAGGGATCCTTGTTGATGCTGCATAGCAAGGTTGGTGTGGATCTGTAGGTAATCCGGCGATCTGTCGTGCGATTGTGTGGGGTTCATGCTGGTTTGGAGTGTCCGGTCATGATGCGGTCGTAGGGTCCGTGGTCATGGAGCTTCTTCGTTTGGCTGTGGCCGCGCGCAGGGTGGGTGTGCACCCGGGGACACTGCGGCTGTGGGCGAACGAGGGCAAGGTCCCGGTGGTGTGGGTGGGCCGGGAACGGCGTTTCTCCATCGAGGCGTTGGACGCGTTGACGGGGAGTGCGGCGGCGTCGGCTGAGCGGCGTGAGGCGCTGTATGTGCGGGTCTCGGGCGCCAGCGGGCAGGAGTCGTCCCTGGCTGCGCAGGAGGCGGAGTTGCGGGCCTCGGCATCGGGCGTGGTGGTCGCGGTGTTCCGGGACCGGGCCTCGGGGCTGCGGGAGTCGCGTCCGGGCCTTGACCGGTTGCTGAAGCGGGCCGTGGCGGGGGAGTTCACCCATGTACGAGTCACGCATCGTGACCGTCTGGCCCGGTTCGGTGCGAGCTGGTTGATCGAGGTGCTGGCTCATCGCCAAGTGGCGGTCGAGGTCCTGCACGCCGGGGGCACGGCTGGGGGCATGGAAGAGCTGCTGAATGACTTCATGTCCCTGGTGGCCACCTTCGCCGGACGGATGTACGGGCTGCGCTCGCGTGAGGCGCGGCGTCGGCTGCTGGCCGAGGCCGATGGGCGGATCGGCGATCCTGCCTCCGGTACCGGCCCCGGCAGCGGAGGTCGGGGTTGCTTCCCTGCTCCCGAAGCCGAAGCCGAAGCCGTGCGGGTGGGGGACGGCCGTGGCTAGGTTGATGGCGACGGCCACGTGCACCGCCTTCCGGGCCGTCCTGGAGGATGGCGGTCTGCGGGTCGGGCAGCGGGTGCTGCACGAACGGGTGGGTTTCCTCAGCGTCTTGTGCCGGGATCTGACAGCTGAGCTGGTCGCGGCCCGGTGGGACGAGACGTCCCTGGACGCGCTGGCCGCCGGGGTGGACGAGCGGGGCGAGCCGCTGCCGTCCAAGGGCTGGATGGCCGTGCGTCGCCTGGGCTGGAACGCCCCCGGCCCAGCTCCAGCTCCTGCTCCTGCTCCTGCTGGGTGTGCCGGGGCGGGCAGGATGGCGGGGGTGTATGTGTCGGACCGGGTGCGGCGGGCGGGTGAGGAACAGGCGGCCCGCACGCTGCGGCTGGCCCTGCACCGCCGGGTCGTTGTCGTGGCGCTGCTGGCGACGTGGCCCGCCGATCCCTGCCGGCGCACGCAGGCGGAGTGGGCCGCGTTGCGCGCAGAGCTGCCCGCTGGGGTGAGCGGGGCGGAGATCCGTAACCGGACACGGCAGATCCGCAACTTCGCCTGCGCGCACCAGGGGCGCCTGCCATCGGGGCTGTGCGAGCTGGAGGACCCGCCGGCGGTGGCCGCTTTGGTGCTGCTGGCGGCGATGGACCGCCAGCAGACCACCTGCGAGCGCCTGGACGCGGCCGGTGCCCGGCTGCGGGTGAAACTCCCGCTGTGTGCCGCCCCCCGCTCCCGAGGGGACTGGGCCTGGCACGTCATCGACCTGCATCTGCCGGCCACCGTCGAGCCGGACGCGGTCCTGCACGCCCCGGCCCTGCGTGCCACCCCCACCGGCCGCATCGCAGTCGACCTGCCGCACTCCAGGCCGGTGGCCACCGCCCCGGCTACCGGGCACACCGTGGCGGTCGGTTTCGACTGGGGTGTGAACACCCTGCTCACCGGCGCCGTGGGCCGCCTGGCCGGCCGGGGCGAGACGGCGCGGGTGGTCACCGACGGGCGGCCACTGATCTTCGACGCCACCGCGATCAGCGCACAACTGCACCGGCTGCGCACCCACCGCGAACACTTGGCCGCCAAACGTGACCACTACATGGCGCTCGCGGCCGGGCTCGGCGCCCCGCACCGTACCTGGGGCCGGCTCCTGGACCGGGCGGCGGTGCTGGAGCGCGAACATGTCCGGGTATGTGCCCGCATCCGCCACCTCAATGACGCACTGGCGTGGGCGGCCGCCCGCTGGGCCGTCGACCAGGCAGCCGCGCTCGGCGCGTCCGTGATCTACCTCGAAGACCTGGCCACCCTTCAGGCACGCGGCCGGCGGCGGGGCAATGCCCGGCTGTCCGGGCAGGTGCGTGGCACCGTGGCCGAGGCGATGCGGCACCTGGCCGCCAAGAGGGGCATCGCGGTGGTCACCGTGCCGGCCCGGGGCACCTCCGCGCGGTGCCCCCGGTGCCTGGGGACACTCGGCCACCATCCTGCCCCCGACCGGCTGGGCGAGCGCGGCTGGAAATGGGCCCACTGCCCTGGCTGCGGCCTGTCCCTGGACCGCGACCACGCCGCCGCCCGCCGCATCGTCTCCCGCGGCCTGCTCGCCCAGGCCCACACCATCACCGAGTGCGCCACCGGCACCCGAACCATCCGCACTACCGTCGACGGCACCGTCACCGTCGTGCGCCGCCCGAAGAAGACCACCCGCCGCCTGCGCCGCGCCCGCCGCGCGGCCACCCTCCCCGCCCGGCCGCCCGGGCCGAAGACCACCCCGGGCAAAGCCCGGCCCACACCGGCCCGGCCCACACCGGCCCGCCGGTCACCAACTTCCCACCGTACGCCCGATGTGCGTACGGTCCCCGCCACCACCCCCACCAGGGCGGTAAAGCGTCCGGCGGGGCATGACACCCAGACCCCCGCCCCCATCTCGGGGCGCGGGTCAGGTCATGGAGTACCCGCCCCACCCTGGCCGGAGCCTCCTCCGGCCAGGACAGGGCGGCTCTCCCGCGAAACCTGTCGGCGGCGTACCCACGCCGTCGAGCGGACCGGCTTCCACCACGCGCACGCCACCGAAGTCCACCCCCTCACCCCGAGGTTCGGACCCCACGGCAGCAGCCCACGGCCACGCCGCGCCCGAAAAGCCTGAAACCCTCAGGCACACACAGAGTTTCCGAGACGCTTCCATCTCCTTACGGAGGCGACATGCCCCGCACCACGGCACTCGACCCGCTGTTCACTGCGGTGGACACGGAGTCATTAACCGACCGGCACCTGGCCACCCTCGCCGCCGGGACCCTCGCGGCCGCCCGCGTGCCCCGCTTCCTCGACCCCGCCGCGTGCGCCGCGGCGATGGTGACGCTTGGCCGGCTGCCCACCGCCGACTACGACCCGGCTCGGGTGCCCACCCCGATCCTCCGGTTCGGGCCGGCCCTCAACGACTACCGCGACCAGGACGGCCGACTCGACGCCGGGCGGTACTGGCGAGACGCCGAGGCCGCCCGCGCCGCCTGGCAGCGGGCCGGGATGCGCCCGGATCCGATCGCCGTCTCCATGGCCCGCCTCGGCTCCGCCTGGGGCGCCGCCGTCACCGCCGCGACCATCGGCGGCAGGGCCGTCTTCGGCGGCACCCTGCGCGAGATCAACGCCGGGGCCCTGATCCACTACGACGACATCGGCCGCGAGTTCCCCGACGGCCTCTTCGATCAGGAAGTCCTCGCCCAGCTCGCCTTCAACGTCTGGGTGTCCGTGCCCGCGGCCGGCGGGGCGACCACCATCTGGCGCCGCCGCTGGGAACCCGCCGACGAACAGCACCGGCACGCCTACGGCTACCAGCCCGAGACGATCGCCCACTGCCAGCACGTCAGCCTGACCCCGCAGCTCGGCGACGCATTGCTGTTCAACCCCAACAACTTCCACGCGGTCGAGCCGAACCCGGGTAGGCGCAGGATCGCGTTCGCGTTCTTCGTCGGCCTGACCACCACCGGCCAGCTCATCGCCTGGTCGTGACCCCTTCTCATCGCAGGAGCAACACGGTGCACACCCTCACCTACGGCGACATCAAAGCCGCCACTGACCGAATCGCCGGGCGCATCCGCCCCGTCGCCCTGGCCCCGGTCGACCCGAGCGCGATCCGTACCGCTCACCGCGACCCCCTGGACGACCGGCCCGAGCAGCCCTGCGAGGTGTGGCTGGCGCTGGAGTTCATGCAGCACACCGGATCGTTCAAGGCTCGCGGCGCGCAGAACTTCATCCAGGCCCACCGCGACGCCGACACCCTCCCCGACGCCGGGGTGACGATCGCCTCCGGGGGCAACGCCGGCCTGGCGTGCGCCTGGGCCGCCCAGCAGCAGGGCGTACGAGCCACCGTCTTCCTGCCCACCACCGCCCCGGCGGTGAAGGTGGCCAAGCTCCGCGGCTACGGCGCCGAGGTGCGGCTGGTCGGCGCGGAGTACGCGGAGGCCCTGGCCGCGTGCGAGGAGTTCGCCACCGCCACGGGCGCGCTCGCCTCCCACGCCTACGACCACCCGCTCATCGCGGCCGGGGCCGGCACCCTGTTGGAGGAGATCCACCAGCAGATCCCCGACCTGGACACCGTGGTCGTCGCGGTCGGCGGCGGAGGCCTCTTCGCCGGCGTCGCCACCGCAGCCCAGCACCACGGCATCCGCACCATCGCCGTGGAACCGGAAAACTGCCGCGCGCTCAACGCCGCCCTGGAGGCCGGCCACCCGGTCGACGTCCCCGTCGACTCCATCGCCGCCGACTCCCTCGGCGCCCGCCGCACCTCCACCATGGCCCTCACCGCCGCCCGCCAGGACCGCGTCCACTCCGCACTGGTTGCGGACAGCGAGATCGTCCGCGCCCGCCAGGCGCTCTGGGACCACCGCAAGGTAGCCGTCGAGCATGGCGCCGCCACCGCTCTGGCCGCGCTCACCGCACCCGACCGGCACCGCACCGACCGGGAGCTTCTGACGAGCTCGGCCGCTCCCACCCGCAGCTACCGACCCGGAGGCGGCGAGAAGGTGTGCGTGGTCCTCTGCGGCGCCAACACCGACCCGGCAGACCTTCGCCAACAGGAGGAATTGCGTTAGACGCAACACCACGTGCAGTGACGGAACAGCCGTTGCTGCTGATCGCGCCACTGCGCGTCGACTTCCACGGCCCCGGGTACGCGGTCTGAGAATCGCCTCCCCGGCGGTGGAGCACGGACCCCGCCGCCTGTGGGACGCCGTCGAGGCTGCCTACCGGTGGTGGGAGGGCAAAGGCCGGCCCGCACTGTCCCGGTTCGGTCTCACGGCCGGCCCGGATGGTGTTGAACCATGGCTGGACGACCCCGGCAACACCGTGCCCGAAGCCCGCCCGCGGTAGGGAGAAGACGGCGTGGAAGACAGCAACAAGCCCAAGCAGCCCCCGCGCCGCAACAGCCTGGAAGCATGGGCGGCCCGCCGGGAGAGGCGCCGTCAGTCCGATCACTGGCTGACCGGCACACGCCGCGTCATCCCCCTCACCAACGGGGGAGGAGCCTCCCACCGCAATCCCGACGCACCGCGCCTCCTCCTCGAACGACAGGGAGACACCGGCAGATGGGAGCCGGTCGGCGTCGCCAACGACCACGCTGAGGCCGCCGCCTGGCTGACCAGCTGACCGGCTCCGAGTGGTCCTCTGCGGGCCATGCTGCCAGAGGCCTCCGCCTGCCCCGTCACGCGTCCGTGAAGGCTGGGGCACTGGCCAAGGTCATTGGTAGGAGGTCCATCCGCCCGTACCCCTCCCGCCCCTACGCCGCCGCTCTCAGTTCCGCCCAGACCGTTTTGCCCATGGCCCGGTCCACCGCGCCCCACGCGTCCGCCAGCGCCTCGACCAGCGGCATCCCGTAGCCGTCCGCCCGGACGCACGGGCGCCGGTCGCGGCGCGCGTCGGCGACCTCGATGCGTAAGACCCCGCCGAGCAGGCTCACCCGCAGCTCGAAGTCCCGTCCAGGGACCCGGCCGTGGGTGATGGCGTTGGTGGCGAGTTCGGCCGCGATCAGGGCGGCGGCGTCGGAGGTGGGGCTGGTGTACGGGATACCCCAGTCCTCCAGTTGGAGCAGGAGGAGATGGCGGGCGAGGCGGGCGCCGCGCGGGGTGGAACTGAGACGCTGCGTGAACACGCATGCGAACGGCCCGGCGGGTCGGGCGGGTGCGGTCATGATCCCAATCTGCAGTGTGGCCAGGGGATTTGGACAGTGGACCTACCCGTACAAACCATCTGTACGGGTCGAGTACCTGGACAGTCGGAGTCACCCACCGTGAGGATGCGTGCGAGGGAGGTGACCGTCATGACGACTGTCGTGCACGACGACGACGGCGGCGAGCAGGAGAACGAGGTCAACCTGGATGAGGAGCTTCGCAGCTTCGGCCGCCTGATCAAAGCGTTTCGGAAGAAGACGGGGCTGACGCAGCAGGACCTCGCCGAACAGATCCGCTATTCGGTGGAGTACGTGGGGTCGGTCGAGCAGGGACGCCGCCATCCGTCCGAGCGGTTCGTGGCGCGGGTGGAGGAAACTCTGGGGGCCTACGGGGTCATCCACACGGCCTTCCGTGAGGTGAGCCGGCGCCGGGGGATGGCCGCCTGGTTCCTCCGCTGGGCCGAGCTGGAGGACGGGGCGCTGACCCTGAACACCTACGAATGCCGGGTGGTCCCCGGGCTGTTACAGACGGAGGACTACGCACGGGCACTGATCCGCAACGTCCCGCCGCTCCCGGACGCCGAGGAGGAGCAGGCCCGTGTGCAGGTCCGGCTGGCCCGGCAGCAGTTGCTGCGACGGACGCCGTACGTCCAGTTCAGCTTCATCATCGAGGAGGCGGTGCTTGAGCGGCAGATCGGCGGGCCGGAGGTGACCGCCGCGTTGCTGGACCACCTGCTGCTGTGCGCCGCACTGCCCAATGTGGACCTCCAGATCATGCCGAAGGTCTGCCACGACCATGCCGGGACCGACGGCTCCTTCCAACTGTTGGAGACCGAGGAGAACGAATGGGTGGGGTACATCGAGGGACACAAGACCGGGCGGGTCATCTCTGACCCGAAAGCTGTCAGCGTCCTCCACCAGCGGTATGCCAAACTTCGCATTCAGGCGCTCAAACCGGCCGAGAGCATGAGCCTGTTGAAGGAGATGCGAGGTTCACTGTGAATGACTCCCAGTTGCGGTGGTTCAAGAGCAGCTACAGCGGCAGCGAAGGTGACAGCTGCGTCGAAGTGGCCCTCTCATGGCACAAGTCGACGTACAGCGGCAGTCAGGGCGACGACTGTGTCGAGGTCGCCACATGCGCCGACACCGTGCACGTCCGTGACTCCAAGGTCACCGAGGGCCCGCAGCTTGCCCTGGACCCCCGCGCCTGGGCGACGTTCGTCGAGGCAGTGACCGCCTGAGGTCAGCGCCAGAACTGGGCCAGGGCCGCCTCCTTGTACGGTGTCGAGCTGACGCTCAGTTCGCCCGCGAAGGGGCGGTCCAGGACGAGGACGAGCAGCAGGCTGAAGCCGATCAGGGCGGCCACGGCCGAGACGAACAGCAGCTGCATCCGCAGGCTGCGCAGGCCGAACAGGAACGTCAGCGGCAGGATCACCAGTGCGCCGCCGTACACGAGGACCTGGAGCAGTACCGGCAGGGACTGTTCGGCCATGGTGATGCGGGCGCGCCGTTGGCCCGCCGCGTCGTTGAGGCGGGCGGCGGCCTCGTCGTAGAAGGTCTGGGCCCGGGCGGTGGCCGGTTCGTACGCCTGGAGGGCCGTGTACATGGCGTGGGTCTGGTCGCTGGTGGCCGCGTAGCTGGGACGGCCGGCGCGCATCCTCGGCCACTGGACCTCCACGACGGCGTGGACGTAGTCGCTGACCGCGCGTTCGACGCGGGCCCGGTCGGCCGGTGGGAAGACCTCGGCGCTGCGGACGACCAGCGCGAGGTCGGTGGCCTCGTCGGCGACGACGTTCTGGGTGTTCTCCATCTGCGTCCACAGGGTGACGACGACGAAGGCCAGGATGATGCCGTAGATCGCGCCGAACATGCCGAGGGTGACGCCGACCATCTCGTTGTGCTCGCCCTTTGCGAGGTGGGGGTAGCGGCGGCGCGCGGCGAGGCTGCCGGCGACGGCCAGCAGGACGAGTCCGCCGACGAGCAGGACGCCGAGGGCGAAGGTGCTGAAGGTGTTCAGTAACCACAGGGACATGCCCTGATCAACGAGCCTGCCGCGGGTAGGCGGCGGCTCTCGGGCGGGCTGACCGGGCCGGACGGGGTGACGCCCGGCCCGGCAGGCTGACGCCGGGGGGACCCGGGGCGGACGGACGGTACGCCGGCCGGGTCAGTGGCCGCCGACCGACGGGGCCTTGGGGAGGCCGGCGCCGAGGGCTCCGCCGGCGCCGCCCAGCGTGGAGGTGGCCGTGGTGCCGGTGGCTGCGGTGGTCACGTCGAGGGCGGTCTTCGCCTCCTTGACCGTCTGGTCGGGGTGGTCGGCCATGGTGCCGAGCCGCTCGGTCAGCGGTGGGGCCTGGGGGAAGCCGTCGGCCTGGGCGGCCGGGGCCAGGGCGAGGGCGGCGCCGCCGGAGAGGACCAGGGCGGTCAGGGCGCGCTTCACGGCCTTCCGCGCGCCGTGCGTACCGGGTGCGGCGGGCGCGGCGGGTGCGTTCTGCGTGTTCTGTGCGGTCATGGGCTGTCCAACGAGGCCGCCCGGGCGCCGGTCACCCCCGGACTCATCCCCCGGACTCCTCCCCCGACTCGCCCCCGCACACGCTCCCGTACACACCGCGGCCCCGGATCGGTGAGGGGTGATCCGGGGCCGGGGTGTGTCCGAGACGGCGAGGTCAGTCTTCGACGACCAGGGCCGGGGTGGAGCGGGTGAGGACCTCGCCGCGGAAGAAGGCCGGGCTGCGGCGCGCGGTGATCTCCATGATGACCAGACCCAGGGCCAGCAGGCCGACGCCGATCAGGAAGACGTTGCCGATGCCCACGCCGGGGAGGGTCGAGCCGGAGCCGTAGGCCGGGTCCCAGGCGTCGTACAGGGTCTTGAGGAAGACCGCGGCGAGCAGCAGGCCGCCGAGGACCGGGAAGACGCCCTTGAAGAACAGGTCCCGGGCGGAGCGGCGCAGCTCCTTGCGGAAGAACCAGGCGCAGGCGAAGGCGGTCAGCGAGTAGTAGAAGCAGATCATCAGACCGAGCGCGAAGATCGTGTCGGTGAGGACGTTCTCGCTGACGAGGGTCATGACCGTGTAGAACGCGCCGGTCGCGACGCCCGCCATGACCGTGGCCCGGCCGGGGGTCTTGAAGCGCGGGTGGACCTTGGCGTACGAGGGCGGCAGCGCCTCGTACGTGGACATGGCCAGGACGGTGCGGGCCACCGGGATGAAGGTGGTCTGCAGGGAGGCCGCGGCGGAGGCCAGGACGGCGACGAAGAGCAGGATGCCGAGGACCGGGCCCATGACGGGGCCGGCGAGGACGGCGAAGACGTTGCCGGAGTTCTCCTCGTTGCCCAGGCCCAGGCCTTCGCTGCCGGAGCCGACGGCCATCTGGGCGGCGACGCCGGTGGCGAGGTAGGAGCCGACGAGGACGACCATGGCGAGGAGGGCGGCGCGGCCGGGGGTCCTGGCGGAGCCGACCGTCTCCTCGTTGGTGGTCATGCAGGTGTCCCAGCCCCAGTACATGAAGATCGACAGCGAGAGGCCGGCGGTGAAGGCCGCCATGGACTCGACGGCGAAGGGGTTCATCCACTGCCAGGAGAAGTCCAGGCCGGTGTCGAAGGTGCCGGCGGCGGCCTTCTGGAAGGCCATCGCGACGAACACGGCGAGGACGACGAGCTGGAGGCCGACGAGTGCGTACTGGACGCCCTTGGTGGCGGTCATGCCGCGGTAGCTGATCGCGGTGGCGATGGCGATCAGGGTGAGGCAGGTGGCGATGTGGACGAGCTTGTTGTCGTCGAGGGCGGCGACCGACGGACTGTTCGTGATCTCGCCGGCCAGGAGCCAGAAGTAGGAGGTGGCGACGCCGGCCAGGTTCGACAGGACGATGATCGTGGCGATCACCAGGCCCCAGCCGCACATCCAGCCGATGCGGGGGCCGAAGGCCTTGACGGTCCAGGTGAAGGAGGTGCCGCAGTCGGGCACGGCCTTGTTGAGCTCGCGGTAGGCGAAGGCGACCAGGAGCATCGGGAGGAAGCCCGCGAGGAAGACGGCGGGCATCTGGAGGCCGACCTCGCCGGCGGTGGACCCGAGGGTCGAGGTGAGGCAGTAGACGGGGGCGACGGTCGAGATGCCGATGACGGCACTGCCGACGAGGCCGACGGAGCCCTTGCCGAGGCCCTTGCCGCGGACGTCGCCCTCGGGCACGCCGCCTACCGTGTCTCCGGCCTGGGGCCGAACGTCCAGCTGTGTCATGGGTCAGGACGGTAGAGCGTGCGGTTTCCACATCCGGAGGGCTCGGATCCGGGTCGGGTCCTGGGTTACCGGGGGTTCGAGGACCTTCGAATTTCGAGGACGAAAGCCTTAACGATCTATTGATGAAAGGTTCACCGTCGCGGCGGCCGCAGTTTCAAGGGGCCCTCAAGGGGTGACCTTCAAGGGTTTCGGCATGCGGAAACCGCAGCAGTGCCCGTTTTGCCCGATTCAAAACTTTCCCGTGGGAATTTTCGCGGCCGCAGGGACGGGGCTCCTGCCCCGTCCCTGCGGCCTTCCCGGGCCTTCCGGGCCCGCGCCCGTCGGAATGCGTACGTCGGACGCGTAGGTCACCGCCGCCTACGTCGTCCAGACGATCGACTGGATCTCGCTGTAGGCGTGCAGCGCGTACGAGCCGACGTCCCGCCCGACCCCCGACTGCTTGAAGCCGCCGAACGGCGCCTCCATGTTCCGGCCGATCGTGTTGACCCCGACCCCGCCCGCGCGCAGCTGCCGGGCCACCCGGAAGGCGCGGGCCACGTCCCCGGACCAGACGTAGCTGAGCAGGCCGAACTCGCTGTCGTTCGCCAGCGCGACCGCCTCCTCCTCCGTGTCGAAGGGGACCACCACGACGACCGGGCCGAAGATCTCCTCCCGGACCACCCGCATGTCGTTGGTGCAGTCCGCCAGCAGGGTCGGCGCCACGTAGAAGCCCTTGCCGAAGCCCTTGCCCGCCGGGCCCACCACCGGGCGCTCACCCCCCGCCACGACCCGCGCGCCCTCCTTGCGGCCGAGCTCCACGTACGACTCGACCCGGTCCCGGTGCGCGGCGGAGATCACCGGGCCGACCACCGTGCCCCGGTCCGCCGGATGGCCGACCGTGAGGTGGGAGGCGTAGCCGGCCAGCCGGGCCAGCAGGGCGTCGTGGACGGAACGGTGCACGAGCACCCGGGTGGGCGCCGTGCAGATCTGCCCGCTGTAGAAGGAGAAGGTCGTGCCGATGCCGCGTACGGCCGCGTCCAGGTCCGCGTCCTCGAAGACGATCGCCGCGCCCTTGCCGCCCAGCTCCATCAGCTGCCGCTTCATCGACCGCCCGCACACCTCGGCGATCCGCCGGCCCACGGCGGTGGAGCCGGTGAAGGACACCATGTCCACGTCCGGGGAGTCGACGGCCGCCTCGCCGACGGCGACCGCCCGGCCGCCGACCACGTTCACCACCCCGGGCGGCAGGCCCGCCTCCGCCAGCGCCTCGGCCATCTTGAACACCGACAGCGGGTCCTGCGGCGCCGGCTTGACCACCACGGTGTTGCCCATGGCCAGCGCCGGGGCGACCTTGCCCGCCGGATTGGCCCACGGATTGTTGTAGGAGGTGATGCAGCTGACCACGCCCACCGGCTGGCGCAGCTCCAGCGCCCCCAGCACGCTCGCCGCGCCCATCGGGCCGGCCTCGGTCACCTGCGGCGCCAGGCCCTTCTCGACCGGTTCGAGGGCGCCGCGCGCGTACCGGCGGAACCGGGCCACGCCCACCGCGACCTGCATGCCCCGGGCGATCGCGGTCGGCGCGCCGGTCTCGGCCCGGGCCAGTTCCGCCCACGGCTCGAACGCGCGCTGGATGGCGTCGGCGGCCCGGTCCAGGATCGCCGCCCGCTCCTCCGGCCGGGTCCGCGACCAGGCCGGGAAGGCCTCCCGGGCCGCGCGCGCCGCCTCGTACACCTGCTCGCGGGAGGCCTCCGGTGCCAGGCCCACCACCGACTCGTCGGCCGGGTCGACCACCTCGTAGTGGCCGCCCGCCGGCTCCACCCACTCGCCGCCGATGAACAGCCGGCTCACCGGGTGCTCACCGTCCGGGTGTCGCGGCCCGAGCGCAGCACGCGGCCCGGGACCGCGCCGGTCACCTGGTCGTCGCGGACCGTCTCGACGCCGCCCACGCGTACGGAGACGATCCCGATCGCCCGGGAGTCCAGCCGCGGGCTGTCGCCGGGCAGGTCGTGCACGAGCGTGGCCGGGCCCGCCTCGATCCGCTCAGGATCGAACAGGACCAGGTCCGCGTGCCAGCCCTCGGCGATCCGGCCGCGCTCGCGCAGCCCGAACAGCCGGGCCGGGTCGTCGGTCAGCATCCGCACCGCCTGCTCCAGCGGCACCAGCTTGCGGCCGCGCAGGCAGTCGCCGAGGAAGCGGGTCGTGTACGGCGCCCCGCACATCCGGTCCAGGTGCGCGCCCGCGTCCGAGCCGCCCAGCAGGACGTCCTCGTGCTGCCAGGTCTCGGCGCGCAGCGCCCAGCTCGCCGGGTCGTTGTCGGTCGGCATGGGCCACAGCACGGTGCGCAGGTCGTCGCCCGCACAGATCTCCACCAGGCACTCGAAGGGGTCCTGACCGCGCTCGGCGGCGATGTCCTCCACGACCCGGCCGGTCAGGCCGGCGTTGGCCTCGGTGTAGGTGTCGCCGATGACGTACCGGCCGAAGCGGGCCAGCCGCCGGAACACCCCGGCCTCCTTGCTGTCGGCGCGGCGCAGCATCTCGGCGCGTACGCCGGGGTCGCGCAGCTTCGCGATCCGCTCGGGGACGGGAAGGCCGAGGACCTCGCCCCAGCCGGGGATCAGGTTCAGGGCGCAGAAGGTGCCCAGCGACATGTTCATGGGGGTGAGGATCGGCATGGTCAGGGCCACGATCCGGCCGCCCGCCTTGCGGGCCCGCTCGCTGGGCACGAGCTGGCGCGGGACGCGCTCGGGGACGGCGGCGTCGACGGTCAGGACGTTCCAGTTCAGCGGGCGTCCGGCGGCGGCGCTCATCTCCACGAGGAGGTCGATCTCGTCGTCGGAGAACTGGTCCAGGCAGCCGGCGACGATCGCCTCCAGCTGGGTGCCCTCGTGCTCGCCGACCGCCCGGGACAGGGCGATCAGCTCCTCGGGGCGGGCGTGCCGGGAGGCGACGGGGCTGCCGGCGCCGTCGGAGTGGGTCGAGGACTGGGTGGTGGACAGGCCCCAGGCGCCGGCGTCCATGGCCTCGTGCAGCAGGTCGGTCATCTGCCGCAGCTGCTCGGGGGTGGGCCGGCCGCCGACGGCCGCCTCGCCCATCACGTACCGGCGCAGCGCGCAGTGGCCGACCATGAAGCCGGCGTTGACGGCGATACGGCCCTCCAGCGCGTCGAGGTACTCGCCGAAGCCGGACCAGCTCCAGTCGACGCCCTCCTCCAGCGCCGCCAGGGCCATGCCCTCGACCTTGCTCATCATGCGGCGGGTGTAGTCGGCGTCCTCGGGGCGGTCGGGGTGCAGGGGCGCGAGCGTGAAGCCGCAGTTGCCGGCGGCGACGGTGGTCACGCCGTGGTTCATGGACGGCGTGGCGTACGGGTCCCAGAACAGCTGGGCGTCGTAGTGGGTGTGCGGGTCGATGAAGCCGGGGGTCAGGACGAGGCCGGTGGCGTCCTCGCTGGTGCGAGCCTCCTCGGTGACGGTGCCGGGCTCGGCGATGACGGCTATGCGGCCGTCGCGGAGGCCGATGTCTGCGACTCGGGCTGGGGCGCCCGTGCCGTCCACGACGGTGGCGCCCTTGATCAGGTGGTCGAGCATTGCGTCCCTTCCGGTTGGACTGGGGCTCCGCCCCAGACCCCGCGCCTCAAACTCCCCCAGCTACCGCTGGGAGGTGCCCCCAGGCGGGGCTGGATATGGGCTGATGCCGGCCCTGGACCGCCGCGCCGCGCCGCGCCTATGAGACGGGCATGAGCCACATCAAGCCCCGCCGGCGATTGAGGCGTGGGGGTACGGGGGCGAAGCCCCCGCAAATGCCCCGGCCAGGGGCGGGCAGGGGGCCGGCCGCGGCCCCAGCACCACCTCCGGCCGGGGCCGGTACGGGGCGGCGGTCCGGGAAGACGCCGCCCCAGCCTGTCAGGCGGAGGCTTCGCGGAAGCGGGTGGTGCGGTGCACCGGGTCCGTGTCGATCTTCGGGATCACGTGCTCGCCGATCAGCTTGATCGTGGTCATCGTGTCCTCGTACGAGACCCCGGTGGGCAGGCCGAAGGACAGCTGGTCGGCGCCCGCCTGCTCCCAGCGCTTGCACTGGGCGAGCACCTCGGAGGGGTCGCCGCAGATCAGCAGCTCCTCGGCGATGAGCAGCTCGATGATCTCGGCGTTGTACTCGGGGAGCGTCTCGGGCCACTGCGGGATGGCCTCGGGCCGCGGGAAGGTGTCGTGGTAGCGGAAGACCAGCGACTGGAAGCGGTTCATGTCCGCGTTGACCGCGATCTCGACGGCCTTGTCGTGGGTCTCCGCGCAGATCGCGGTCGAGGTGACCATCACGTTGTCGTTGACGAAGGCGCCGATGGCCTTCGCCTCGCGGATCGCCGTCTTGTACTGCTCCAGCACCCACTCCATGTCGGAGACCTTCTGCACGCTGAAGCCGAGGACGCCCAGGCCCTTCTTCGCGGCCATCGCGTACGAGGACGGGGACCCGGCGGCGTACCACATGGCCGGGTGGGCCTTGCCGTACGGCTTGGGGAAGACCTTGCGCGGCGGCAGCGACCAGTGCTTGCCCTGGAACCCCTCGTACTCCTCCTGGAGGAACATCTTGGGGAACTCCGCGATGGTCTCCTCCCATATCTCCTTGGTGTGGTTCATGTCCGTCACACCGGGCAGGAAGCCGAGGATCTCGTGGCTGCCGGCGCCGCGGCCGGTGCCGAACTCGAAGCGGCCCTTGGAGAGGTGGTCGAGCATGGCGACCTTCTCGGCGACCTTCACGGGGTGGTTGACGGGCGCCAGGGGGTTGAAGATGCCGGAGCCGAGGTGGATGCGCTCGGTGGCGTGGGCGAGGTACCCGAGGAAGACCTCGTTCGCCGACAGGTGGGAGTACTCCTCCAGGAAGTGGTGCTCCGAGGCCCAGGCGTACTTGAAGCCGGACCGGTCCGCCTGGATGACGTATTCGGTCTCCTCGACCAGCGCCTTGTGCTCTGCCTCGGGGTCGACCTTGGAGCGCGCCTCAGGCACGTATCCCTGCACGAAGAGCCCGAATTCCACGGATGTTCACCGTCCTTTGATTTCTGACGCATCGTCAGATCGATGGGTCCGACTGTTCCACCGGGGGTGCGCGGCGTCAATACCTGACACTTCGTCAGCCCCGGAGGGTCTCGGCGCGGTCAGAGCACGCTGACGCCGGCCATCCAGCCGCCGTCGATGACGAACGGCTGGCCGGTGATGTAGGAGGAGTCCTCGCTGGTCAGGAAGAGGGCGAGGCTGGCGATCTCCTCCGGCCGCCCCACCCGGCCCAGCGGCACCACCCGCTTGTACAGCTCCGCCATGGCGTCGCGCGCCTCGTCGCCGAGGTTCTCCGGGTCCAGCAGGCCGGGGTTGGCCATCGGGGTGTCCACGGCGCCCGGGCACATGGCGTTGACCCGGATGCCCTTGGCGGCCAGCTCCAGGGCGGCCACCCGGGTCAGGCCCACGATCGCCGCCTTGGTCGCGGCGTACGCGCCCACGTACGCCATGCCCGTCAGCCCCGTGTACGAGGACGTGTTGACGATGGTGCCGCCGCCGGCCGCCTCGATCTGCGGGGCCACGTGCTTGATGCCGAGGAACGACCCGACCTGGTTGACCCGGACCAGCTCCTCGAACTCCGCCAGCGGGGTCGCGGTCAGCTCGTTGAAGCGCAGGATGCCCGCGTTGTTGACCAGCCCGTCGACCCGGCCGAACGCCTCCAGCGCGGCCGCGACCACCGCGGCCCAGTCCTCCTCGCGGCTCACGTCCAGGTGCGCGTACTGGGCCCGGTCGGCGCCCAGCTCCTTGGCCACCGCCTCCCCCTGCGCGTCCAGTACGTCGCCCAGCACGACCTTGGCGCCCTCGGCCGCGAACAGCCGCGCCTCCTGCTCGCCCTGCCCGCGCGCCGCGCCCGTGACGATCACGACGCGGCCGTCCAGCTTGCCCATGCGGTGCTCCTTGGTCATCAGTCGTTGAGGTGGCGCTGGTCGTCGAGGTGGGGCTAGTCATTGAGGTGGGGCGCCACGTCCGCGCCGAAGGCGGCGATCTGGTCCACGAGCTCGGCCCGGTCGCGGCTGCGGAAGCGCACCTGGATCTGATCGACGCCGAGCCGGGCGTACTCCCGCAGGCTCGCGGCGAGCGCCTCGGGCTTGCCGGTCAGGGTGCGCCGGCCGGTGTCCCAGCCGGGCTCGCCGACGTACAGGGCCTCCGTGATCGCGCCGATCTCGATCGGCTCGGCGATCCCGGCAGCCTCGCGCAGCTCGCGGATGCGGGCGATCTGGGCCGGCAGCTTCTCGCGCGGGTCGCCCTGCGGAAGCCAGCCGTCCCCCCGGACGGCCGCCCTGCGCACGGCGGCGGGCGAGGAGCCGCCGACCCAGACCGGAACCCGCTCCTGGGTGGGCCGCGGCAGCTGGCCCAGGTCCTTGAAGGAGAAGGCCCCGCCCTCGAACTCGGGGAACTCCTCCGGCCCGAGGGCCGCCCGCAGGGCGTCGAGGCTCTCGTCCAGGAGGGGGCCGCGGCGGTCGAAGTCGACGCCGAGGACCTCGAACTCCTCCTGCACGTGCCCGGCCCCGACCCCCAGGACCAGCCGGCCGCCGGAGAGGTGGTCGAGGGTGGCGTAGCTCTTGGCACTGAGCAGCGGGTGGCGCAGGGCGACGATCGCGACGTGGCTGAGCAGCCGCACCCGCTCGGTGATCCCGGCGAGGTAGGCCAGGGTGGCCACCGGGTCGTACCAGACCGTACCCATGGGCCCGGCGAGGCGCCGGGGTATCGCCACGTGGTCGCACGTGGCGAGGTACCCGAACCCGGCCCGGTCGGCCGCCCGCGCCACCGCGGCGAGGTCGGCGGCGGTCGCCGAGGCCTCCCAGGGTTCGGCGTAGAGGGTGCTCTGGGACTGGACCGGGAGCTGCATCCCGTAGGCCAGCCGACCTTCTTCGAACACGCGCGCCATGCCGCCACCCCGCCCTGATCCAGATCCAGATCCGGGTCTGATACAGAATCTGAATCAGACCCGGATCTGACGTCTCGTCATATGAATGCCGCGGGGGCCATCGTCATAGCTGACGAGTCGTCAGGCAAGGGGTCGGAGCGAACCGGATCACGTCTTAGAAGCCGGCAGGACCCATGACGATGACCGGTCGGGCGGCCGGGTCGAGGACCTGCAGGATCCTGCGCATCCCCTCCTTCGGGATGCCGACGCAGCCCTGGGACGGGCCGTCGTGGTCGACGTGCAGCCAGATGTTGCCGCCCATCCCCTCGCCGTGCGGCTTGACCGGATCGAGCGGGGAGCGGCCGGGGCGGCGGTTGAAGTCGATGGCGACGACGTAGTCGAAGGCGCCGGCGAGCGACTCGCCGTTCACACCCCGGCCGCCGGGTACGTAGAGCCGGTCCTGGTCGTACGGCAGCCGGGTGCCGGGCGGCTTCGGCAGCAGGCCCCCCGCGTCGGTGAGGGAGAAGACCCCCTCCGGGGAGGTCAGGTCCCCCCGGGAGCGGCGGCCCTCCGCGGACCAGCCCCGGGCGCCGTTGCGGGCCGACCAGGTCTCCAGCGGGGTCCAGGCCGCGGACGGGTCCGGGCGGGTGTAGAGCGTGGCGATGCCCTCGGAGGAGCCGCGGCCCTTGCCCGCGACCAGGACGAGCTGGCGGGACTCGGCCGGGATCCGCGCGCGGGTGCGCTCGCTGACCCCGGACAGGCCCTGGTCGGCCGGCAGGGCGGGGCCCTCCAGCAGGGCGTTGCCGTCGGGGGTGGCGGCCGGGACGTACGCGGGGTCGGCGCGGCCGGCCGGGTCGGTTCCGGCACCGGTGCCGGAACCGGTGCCGACCCGCGGTGACGACGCGGGAGGCCGCGCAGGCGGCTGCGCGGGCGGCCGGTCGTCCCGTGCGGCCTGCATGGTCGGGGCGTCCACCCGGTCCTGGACGGCATGGATCCACCCGGCGCCGAACGTCAGCAGGCCGAGGCCCGCGGTCAGGGCGAGCAGCCTGGGCATACCGGACCGGGGGCGGGAGTACTTGTTGCTCCGGGCGTGCATACTCATCGCGCCGACCGTACAACAGCGGATGTTTGTGGTCGTTCAGGTGTTAACTTCCCCCGGGGTGGTGTGTCGGAAATTTCGGATGTGGTGGGGCCGGGCAGAGCCGGCCCTGCCGGGCCGTCAGGCGGCCTGGCAGGCAGTGCGCCACCGCGACGGCGACCGACGGGCGGGGCGGCGGCGGGCCGTCAGCCGACGGGCGCAGTGGCGGGCGCGGCGGCCGCAGGGGGGCGCTGGTTTTTTTTTATAACTTAGGGGTGCGTGCCGATTAGGCGATGACAGCACGAGGCTGTCCCTGTCGCTTAGATACATATGACGCGTCATATGATCTTACTAGTGAACTTCGTGAGTATGTATCTATTGTGGAACAAGCTAAGAGGAGA
>NZ_WTFF01000078.1 GCF_019400985.1 Streptomyces bambusae | reverse complement strand
CCCGGGGCCACCGCGCCCGGGGCGGCCCAGGAACCGGGCACGGAGGCCAGGGGCCGCGCCTGGGGCCGGCGTGCCCGGGGCGGAACGCGCCTAGGGCTGGGGCGCCCGGGGTGGGACCGGGCGGGGGACACCCGGGCCGAGGCCCGGCCGTTCGTCGCGCCGCGGGCCCCGGGCCTGCCCTTCGGTGGCGGTCGCGGCTACTCCGGTGGGAAGAGGCGGGCCGAGGCGTCCACCTGGGCCATGCGGCGCAGGGCCGCGAAGACCGCGTCGCCCATCACCGTGCCGACCACCACCGCCTCGACCAGGTCCTCGCGCGCCACCCGCCGCGCGGTGTAGTCCAGGTCCGCCCGGGCCACCCGCTCGGCCGCCTCGGCGTAGTCGTCCAGCAGGTCCACGAAGCCGCCGTGCCCCACCCGCTCCAGCGTGGCGAGTGCCGAGGCGAGCGCCTGCGCCGCCCGGTTCCCGGGGTCGATCCGCCAGCCGCGCGCCTCGACCAGCCGCGCCACCCGTTCCCGGGCCAGCTTCAGCTCGGCGTCGTCCGCCGCACCGTCGCCGTCGCCGCCCTCCGGCGCCCCGGCGTCCTCGCCGCCGTACCTCGTCGCCGCCCAGGCCGCCGCGCCCAGCACCTTGTGCACGGGCCGCTCCGTGTCGTCGATGGCCGCGAGCACCTCGCGGATCGCCGCCACCGGCAGGCCGCCCACTTCCAGCAGGGCCCGTACCAGTCGCAGCCTGCGCTCGTGCGCCTCGCCGTAGCTCGCCTGGTTGGGGCTGGTCAGCTCGCCGGGCGGCAGCAGCCCCTCCCGTACGTAGTACTTGATCGTCGGCACCGGCACCCCGGTCCTGCGGCTCAACTCTCCGATGCGCACCGCGCGTTCACCCGCCCTGCCTTGCCCTGCCCTGCTTGTCACGTCCCCCTCCATCATAGATAGTGGCACTATCAGATAGCGGCAAGTGCCACTATCCATTCATCCTGCATGGGGGTAGGGATGTCCTCGTTCTCCTTGCGCAGCCGGCTGCGCACCTGGCACCGCCCACTCGTCGCCCTCGCCGCGGCGAACGTCCTGTGGGCCCTCGTCTCCGCCGTCGGACTCGTCGTGGACGACCGCGTCCTCGTCGGCGCCCCGATCTGGGCCAAGCCCTTCAAGTTCGGCGTCTCCTTCGTCCCCTACGCGCTCAGCCTGGCCTGGATGACCGCCCTGCTGGGCGAGGCCCGGCCCCGGCTGCGCCGCCCGGCCTGGTGGGCGGGCACGGTCGTGACCGCCACCAGCGCCGTCGAGATGCTGCTGGTGACACTGCAGGTGGTGCGCGGCGAGCAGAGCCACTTCAACCAAGGCACCCCGTTCGACGCCGCGGTCTTCCGGACCATGGGCGCGATCGTGGTCGTGCTCTGGGTGGCGGCCCTGGTCATCGCGGTGCTGCTGTTCCGCGCCCGCCTCGCCGACCGGGCGACGACCTGGTCGATCCGGATCGGCGCCGTCCTCGCCCTGGTCGGGGCCGGACTCGGCACGCTGATGACCCAGCCCACGGCCGAGCAGCGGGCGGTGGGCGACGACGACGCCCCGATCGTCGGCGGCCACTCCGTGGGCGTCCCGGACGGCGGCCCCGGACTGCCGCTGACCGGCTGGTCCACCACCGGCGGCGACCTGCGCATCCCGCACTTCTTCGGCATGCACGCGCTCCAGGTGCTGCCGCTGCTCGTGCTCGTCCTCGCCGCCCTCGCCGGGCGCCACGCCCGGCTGCGCGACGAGCGGGTCCGGCTGCGGCTGGCCCTGGTGGCCGGCGCCGGCTACGCGTCCGTGCTCGCGCTGCTGACCTGGCAGGCGCTGCGCGGCCAGCCGCTGATCCACCCGGACGGGACCACCCTCGCGGCGGCCGCGGCGATCCTGGTCGCGGGCGCGGCCGCGGTTGCAGCGGCCCTACTGTCCGCGCGGTCCGCCCCAGTGGAAGAGGGTCATGGCGACGCTGGTGGCCAGGTTGTAGCTGGAGACCTGGGGCCGCATGGGCAGCGCGACCAGGTGGTCGGCGCGGGCGCGCAGCTCGGGGGAGATGCCGTGGCGTTCGGAGCCGAACGCCAGCAGGGCGTCGTCCGGTAGGACCAGGGAGCGGATGTCCGCGCCCTCCGGGTCGAGGGCGTAGAGCGGGCCGGGGGGCAGCTCGGCGAGCTCCACGCGGTCCACGGTGGTGGCGTAGTGCAGTCCGGCGCCGGCCCGGACCACGTTGGGGTGCCAGGGGTCGAGGTCGCCGCGGGTCACCACGCCGGTGGCGCCGAACCCGGCGGCGAGCCGGACGACGGCCCCGACGTTGCCGAGGTTGCGCGGGTTGTCGAGGACGACGACGGGCGCGCTGCGGGGCATCCGGGCCAGCGCCGCCCGCCCGGCGGGCCGGTCCGGACGGACCGCGAGGGCGGCCACGCCGGTCGGGTGGACCCGCGTCAGCAGCGTGCGCAGCTGCGCCGGCCGGACCAGGGCGGCCACGGACTCCTCGACGTCGGGGGCGAGTTCGGCGGCCAGCGCGCGGACGGCGGCGGGGTCGTCGGCGACGGCCAGGCGGACGTCGGCACCGAAGCGGAGGGCGTGCTTGAGCGCGTGGAACCCGTCCAGCAGGACCAGCCCGTCCTGCTCGGCGGCCGCCCGCCACAGCCGTACCGTCTCGGCGTCCGTCCGCTCGTCACTCATGCGTCGAGCCTACGAGGTGGCCGGCCGCGCCTGATCCACCGGACCGGCCGGCGGCGGCACCCGGACCTCCCCGGCCCCGTCATCCGGCCCGTGCGCGGCCCCGGCCCCGTCGGCCCGGCCGACCTCGGCATCCGGCCCGTGCCCGGCACCAGCACCAGCACCAGCACCAGCACCAGCACCAGCACCAGCACCAGCACCAGGCTCAGCCCCGGCACCCGGCACGGCCCCGACACCGGCTTGCGGCCCGGCCCCGGCAGCTTCGGCGGAGCCGACTTCCCACCCGGCCCCGGCTTCCCCTTCGGCCCGACCGCCCCCGGCGGGACCGGCGCCCCCGGCCCCGGCACCCGGCACGGCCACGACGCAGGCCTCCCGCCCGGCCCCGGCAGCCCTGGCGGAGCCGGCCCCCGGCTGCGGGAGCGTGGGGCCCGCCTCCGCCCCCGCCTTCCCCTGGGACCGGCGGCGCAGGCGTAGCCGGGCCGCCGAGGCGGCTGCCCAGCCGCCCGCCCGCACCAGGAAGCCCGTCGGCAGGAACACCGCATCGGCCGCGATCATCGCCATCGAGAAGAACGGCAGGCCGAGCAGGACCGCGATGCCGGCGTGCTCCAGCATCATCACCGCGAGCAGCACGTTCTTGACCCGCCGGTTCAGCAGCGTGAACGGGAAGGCGACCTGCACCACCACCGTCCCGTACGACAGCAGCATCACCAGCGTGCCGCTGCCCGCCAGCAGCCCCGACAGGTCCGGCCACGGGGTGAAGTAGTCCAGGCCGAGCGGGTAGTACAGCGCGGTGCCGTCCTGCCAGCGCGAGCCCTGGACCTTGTACCAGCCGGCCGTCGCGTAGATCAGGCAGACCTCCGCCATGATCACCAGCAGCGCGGCGTTGTGCACGATGTTGGCCAGGGTGTCCAGCGCCGCCCGTGCCTCGCCCTGCGGATCGGACCGGTCCACCGCCCACCACAGGCCCTGGACGGCCCACAGCGCACCGAACGCGGCCGCCCAGCCGGCGGAGAGGTGTCCGGCCACCGCCGCGTACGCGAGGACGAGGCCGAGTACGGCCCACAGCACCGGCCCGGCCGCCCCGTCGGTGCTCCCGCCCGGGCCCGGACCGCCGCCGCGCCGGGCCCGCCGCGCGTCCAGCGACCACACCTGCGCGCACCGCGTGAACACGAGGTAGACCGCCATCAGGTGGATGACGTTGTCCCCGCCGTCGCCCATGAAGACGCTGCGGTTCTGCAGCGACAGCACGCCGACCATGAACAGCACGGACGCGGCCCTGGTCCGCCAGCCCAGCAGCAACAGCAGGCCGCCGGCCAGCGCGAGCGCGTAAGAGATCTCGAACCACACCGCCGAGTCCGACCACATCAGCACGGTGAAGGCGTCGTTCGTGTCGATCAGCCGCCGGCCCAGGTCCCAGCCCCAGGGGCTCTCCGGCCCGTACAGCTCGCGCCGGTGCGGGAACTCCCGCAGCAGGAACAGCAGCCAGGTGCCCGCGACGCCGATCCGCAGCACGGCGCTCTGGTACGCACCCAGCGCCTGCCCGGTCACCCGGGCCAGGGCGCGCCCGGCGGCGGCTCTCACACGGTCCACCACGGGAGCTCCCGGTAGTAGGTCGCGGTGTCGGTCTGCTCCGTGCTCCAGGCGGGCGCCGGCAGGGCGGTGGTGGCCCCGCGCAGCTGGATCCGCAGCAGGTCGCCGCCGCCGTACGTACCGGCCAGCCGGCGCACCGCGATCCGCTGGAGGTAGGCCTCCGACAGGGCCCCCCGCTCCCCGTTCGCCTTCTCCTCCTCGTCGTGCGAGGAGGTGTAGAAGTCCCAGGCGCGGCGCAGCTCGTTCTGCCGGGTGTGGCTGGGCAGCGGGTTGTGCCGGATGGCGTCGGTGTCCTGTGCGGTCAGGTCCCGCCAGCCGGTGGTGACCAGGCCGCCGGCCCCGTCCCGGACCTGGGCGCGGACCTGGACGGCGACGTTCTGCTGGAGCGGGTTGGGGGCGAAGAGCTTCCAGTTCTGCTCGAACTCCGGGTAGATCCAGTCGTCGATCGTCCTGGCGTGCCGCTTGCTGAGCGTGTTCGACGGTGCGACGTGCAGGAACACCAGCGCCAGGTGCCAGCAGGCGGCGACGGCCACGGCGCCCAGGGCCAGCGCGACCAGCACCCGGTACGGGGTGGACAGGCCCGCCACGCCGACCGGACGCGGCCCGGGAACCGTCCCCTCCGGATCGTTCGAATCCATCCCGCCCCGCTCCTCGGCCATCCACAGAGGTTGACACCCTACGGGCCGCCGACCCACCATTGAAGAGCACGAACCGAACGATCGGTCGGTAGGCCGCTCGATCAAGCATCCGAGCGGCCGGCCCCCAGGGGCGACCGGGCGGTGGATGCAGGACATCGCAGGCGAACCACTTGGCAAGGGGGCCGGGATGGTGGCAGTGACCCCGGAGACGGGGCAGGACAGGGCCCTCGCGGACGCCTTCGAGGCCGCCGTGGCGGCCGACGAGCGCGTGGAGCCCCGCGACTGGATGCCCGAGGAGTACCGGGCGTCACTGGTCCGCCAGATGGCCCAGCACGCGCACTCCGAGATCATCGGCATGCAGCCCGAGGCCAACTGGATCACGCGCGCGCCCTCGCTGCGCCGCAAGGCGATCCTCATGGCCAAGGTCCAGGACGAGGCCGGCCACGGCCTGTACCTGTACAGCGCCGCCGAGACCCTCGGCACCAGCCGCGACGAGCTGCTCGACAAGCTCCACGCGGGCCGGCAGAAGTACTCCTCGATCTTCAACTACCCCACCCTGACCTGGGCCGACGTCGGCGCCATCGGTTGGCTGGTGGACGGCGCGGCGATCACGAACCAGGTGCCGCTGTGCCGGACCTCCTACGGGCCGTACGCCCGCGCGATGGTCCGCATCTGCAAGGAGGAGTCCTTCCACCAGCGCCAGGGGTACGAGCTGCTCCTCGCCCTGTCCCAGGGCACCGAGGCACAGCACGCCATGGCCCAGGACGCCGTCGACCGCTGGTGGTGGCCCTCGCTGATGATGTTCGGCCCGCCGGACGACGAGTCGGCGCACTCGGCCCAGTCCATGGCCTGGCGCATCAAGCGGCACTCCAACGACGAGCTGCGCCAGCGGTTCGTGGACATAGCCGTCCCGCAGGCCGAGACGCTCGGGCTGACCCTGCCCGACCCGGACATCAAGTGGAACGAGGAGCGCGGGCACTACGACTTCGGCGCCATCGACTGGGCCGAGTTCTGGGACGTCCTCAAGGGCAACGGACCCTGCAACGAGCAGCGTCTGAGCCAGCGCCGCCGCGCCCACGAGGAAGGCGCCTGGGTGCGCGAGGCGGCCGCCGCCCATGCCGAGAAGCAGGCACAGGCACACGTACAGCACGAGGAGGCACGGGTATGACGCAGAACTGGCCCCTGTGGGAGGTGTTCGTGCGCTCGCGCCGCGGCCTCTCGCACACCCACGCCGGAAGCCTGCACGCCCCCGACGCGGAGATGGCCCTGCGCAACGCCCGCGACCTGTACACCCGGCGCAACGAGGGCGTTTCGATCTGGGTGGTGCCGTCCGCGCAGATCACCGCGTCCTCGCCGGACGAGCGCGACCCGTTCTTCGCCCCGTCCGCCGACAAGCCCTACCGGCACCCGACGTTCTACGAGATCCCGGAGGGGGTGCGCCACCTGTGACCGCGACCGAGACCACGCACGCGACCCCGGCCGGACCGTCGGCGGTGCCCGCCGCCGCGCTCGCGCTCGGCGACGACGCCCTGGTCCTCTCCCACCGCCTCGGCGAATGGGCGGGCCACGCCCCCGTCCTGGAGGAGGAGGTGGCGCTCGCCAACATCGCCCTGGACCTGCTGGGCCAGGCCCGGGTGCTGCTGTCCATGGCGGGCGACGAGGACGAGCTGGCCTTCCTGCGCGAGGAGCGGTCCTTCCGCAACCTCCAGCTGGTCGAGCAGCCGAACGGCGACTTCGCGCACACCATCGCCCGCCAGCTGTACTTCTCGCTGTACCAGCACCTGCTCTGGACGGAACTGGCCGCCGGCCAGGGCCCGTTCGCCCCGCTCGCGGCGAAGGCGGTCAAGGAGACCGCCTACCACGTCGACCACGCCGTCCAGTGGACCGTGCGCCTGGGCGACGGCACCGAGGAGAGCACCCGGCGCATGCGCGCCGGCCTGGACGCCCTGTGGAAGTACACCGGCGAGATGTTCCGGCCCGTCGAGGGCGTGGACGTGGACGGCGCCGCCCTGGAGCAGCGCTGGCTGGCCGAGCTGGACGACGTACTGAGCCGGGCCCGGCTCGACCCGCCCGAGGGGCCGCGCACCGGGGCCTGGAGGGCCGGAGCCGGCCGCGAGGGCCTGCACACCGAGCCGTTCGGGCGGATGCTCGCCGAGATGCAGCACCTGCACCGCAGCCACCCGGGGGCGTCATGGTGACCGACGCGCCCGTGGCGCAGACCCGGCTGGAGCAGGAGCTCGCCGCACTGGCGGGTTCCGTGCCCGACCCCGAGATGCCCGTGCTCAGCCTCGCCGAGCTCGGCGTACTGCGCGGCGTACGGATGCGGGAGGACGGCGGCGTCGACGTCGACCTCACCCCCACCTACACCGGCTGCCCCGCCATCGAGGCGATGTCCGCCGACATCGAGCGGGTCCTCACCGACCACGGCATACCGCAGGTGAGCGTGCACACGGTGCTCTCCCCCGCCTGGTCCACGGACGACATCAGCGCCGAGGGCCGCCGCAAGCTGGCCGAGTTCGGCATCGCCCCGCCGCGCCCGCACGCGTCCGACGGCCCCGTCCCGGTGTCGCTGACGGTGCGCTGCCCGCACTGCGGCTCCACCGAGACCGAGCTGCTCAGCCGCTTCTCCTCCACCGCGTGCAAGGCGCTGCGCCGCTGCACGTCCTGCCGCGAACCGTTCGACCACTTCAAGGAGCTGTAGAGATGGCCGCAGCCCGCCACGGCGCGTTCCACCCGCTGACGGTGGCGGCCGTCGACCGGCTCACCGACGACTCGGTCGCGCTCACCCTCGCCGTGCCGCCGGAGCTGCGCGCTGCGTACCTGCACGCGCCCGGCCAGCACCTGACCCTGCGCCGCACCACCGACGAGGGCGCCGAGATCCGCCGCACCTACTCGATCTGCTCGCCCGCGCCGCGGCCCGACGGCCCCGGCCCGGAGCTGCTCCAGGTGGGTGTGCGGCTGGTGGAGGGCGGGGAGTTCTCCACCTTCGCGCACAAGGAGATCGCCGCCGGGGACGTGCTGGACGTGATGGTCCCGGCCGGGCGCTTCGTGCTCGACCCCGCCGCGGCCGCGCCCGCCGCGCACTACGCGGCGATCGTCGGCGGCAGCGGCATCACGCCCGTGATGTCCATCGCCGCCACGCTGCTCGCGGCGCGCCCCGACGCCCGGTTCTGCCTGGTGCGCAGCGACCGTACGGCCGCGTCCACGATGTTCCTGGAGGACGTCGCCGACCTCAAGGACCGCTACCCCGACCGCTTCCAGCTGGTCACGGTGCTCTCCCGGGAGGAGCAGGAGGCCGGGCTGCCCTCCGGCCGCCTGGACCAGGAGCGGCTGACGGCCCTGCTGCCGGCGCTGCTGCCGGTGGACGAGGTGGCCGGCTGGTTCCTGTGCGGGCCCTACGGGCTGGTGCAGGGCGCCGAGCGGGCACTGCGCGGGCTGGGCGTCGAGCGCGCCCGGATCCACGAGGAGATCTTCCACGTCGAGGACACCACGGCCCCGGCCCGGCCCGCCGGCGTCGCCGCCCCGGCGCACAGCAAGGTCACCGCACGGCTGGACGGCCGTTCGGGCACCTGGCCGGTGCAGGACGGGGAGTCGCTGCTCGACGCGGTGCTGCGGGCCCGCGCGGACGCGCCGTACGCCTGCAAGGGCGGCGTGTGCGGCACCTGCCGGGCCTTCGTGGTCCGCGGCGAGGTGCGGATGGACCGCAACTTCGCGCTGGAGGCGGAGGAGACGGAGGCCGGCTTCGTCCTGGCCTGCCAGTCGCACCCGGTGACGGAGGAAGTGGAACTCGACTTCGACCGGTAGTTCCGGCGGCGGGCGGGGGCCGAAGAGCCGGCCGGGGGCCGAGCGGGGCCGCGGGCGGCGCTGGGCCGGGGGCGGCCCGGGGCCCGGGGCCGAACGGGGCCAGGGCGACCCGGGGCCGGGAGCGGACAAGGGGCCGGAGCGGACAGGGCCGAGGTGCGCCTCCAGGCGCGCGGGAGCGGCCTGGGGCGAGAGCGGGCCGGGGTCCGCGGCTCCTCCGGGCGCGGAAGCAGCCCGGGCCGAGGCGCCCAGGGCGCGGGGGGTCCGGCATTCGTCGGCGTCGGCGTGCCGGCCCAGCCGCTGCCGGACCGCCGTCGTGGCGTCAGGCAGTCGTGGCGACCCCTGTCAAATTTTGAGAACCTGTTCTATCTTGACGCACCGTCAGGGATCCGGTGTGTGCGGGAGGACAGGCAGTGGACTTCACCTTCACCGAGGAGCAGCAGGCCGCCGTCGAGGCGGCCCGGGCGGTCTTCGTCGATGTCGTGCCCGACGGCGTGCCCAGCCCGGCGCTGACCGCGGGCGCCGTCGCCGACGACTTCGACCGCCCGTTGTGGGACAAGCTCGCCGCCGCCGACCTGCTCGGCCTGGTGCTGGCCCCCGAGCACGGCGGGGCCGGACTGGACACCGTCGCCCTGTGCCTGGTGCTGCGCGAGTCCGCCAGGGTGCTCGCCCGGGTCCCGCTGTTGGAGCACTGCGCCACCGCCATGGCCGTGCAGGCCCACGCCGACCCCCGGCTGGCCGCCGAACTGCTGCCGGACGCCGGCCGCGGCCGCCTCGTCCTGACCGTCGCCGCACACGGCCGCACCGGCCACGACCCGGCCGAACTCGGCGTCACCGCCCGCCGCTCGGGCGAGGACACCTGGGTGCTCGACGGGGTGCAGACTGCCGTTCCCTGGGCGCACGGCGCCGACTGGATCGCCGTACCCGCCCACTCCGGCGAGGGCGAGGCCGTCCTGGCCCTCGTCCCGCGCTCCGCCGACGGCCTCGCACTCGCCGACCAGTACTCCACCAGCGGTGAACGGCTGGCCCTGCTGACCCTCGACGCCGTCCGCGTCCCCGCCGTGCGGCTGATCGACGCCCCCGGCGCCTGGGAGCAGCTGCGCCAGCTGCTGGCCACCGGCACCTGCGCGCTCGCGCTGGGCCTGGGCGAGGCCGTGCTGTCGATGACGAGCCGGTACACGGGCACGCGCGAGCAGTTCGGGTTCCCGGTCGCCACCTTCCAGGCCGTCGCCGTCCAGGCCGCCGACCGCTACATCGACCTGCGCGCCATGGAGGTCACCCTCTGGCAGGCCGCCTGGCGGCTGGACCGGCCGGGCGCGGGCGGGCCGCTGCCCAGCGCCGGCGACGTGGCGGTGGCCAAGATCTGGGCCGCCGAGGGCGTACGCCGGGTCGTGCAGACCGCGCAGCACCTGCACGGCGGGTTCGGTGCGGACACCGACTACCCGCTGCACCGCTACCACGCCTGGGCCAAGCACCTGGAGCTGTCCCTGGGCCCGGCGGCCGCGCACGAGGAGGCCCTGGGCGACCTGCTGGCGGCCCACCCCCTCGGCTGACCCGCCGCATGCGGCGGGCACACGGTCCTACAGGACGAAGGCCGGGTTCCCGTGGTCGGCCACCATCGGGCGCCCGGCGCCCTCCCAGGCCTGCATCCCGCCGTCCACGTTCACCGCGTCGATGCCCTGGCGGACCAGGTACTGGGTGACCTGCGCACTGCGCCCGCCCACCCGGCACATCACGTGCACCCGGCGGCCGTCCTCGGCCGCCTCCGTCAGCTCGCCGAAGCGGGCCACGAACTCGCTCATCGGAATGTGCAGGGCGCCCTCGACGTGGCCGGCCGCCCACTCGTCGTCCTCACGGACGTCCAGGACGAAGCCTTCGGAGGGCACCGCGGCGGCGGCCACCGTGGGCAGCGGTCCGAAGTTCATACGATGTCGCCTTCTCTCGTAGCAGTTGCAGTAGCAGTTGCAGTAGCAGTGGCAGTAGCAAGTGGGAACGCTGGAAACCTATCCGACGTACGACGCCAGCTCCGCCTCGCGCTCGGCGACCTGCGCCAGCAGCTGCTCGGCGATCTCCTCCAGCAGCCGGTCGGGGTCGTCCGGGGCCATCCGCAGCATGGACCCGATCGCACTCTCCTCCAGCTCCCGGGCCACCAGCGCCAGCAGCTCCTTGCGCCGGGCCAGCCACTCCAGCCGGGCGTAGAGCTCCTCGCTCTGCGTCGGGCCGGCCTCCTCGGGCGCCGGGCCGGCCGCCCACTCCTCGGCGAGCTCGCGCAGCAGCTGCTCGTCGCCCCGCCCGTAAGCGGCGTTCACCTTCGCGATGAACGCGTCGCGACGGCCCCGCTCGGCCTCGTCCTGGGCGAGGTCGGGGTGGGCCTGGCGGACCAGCTCCCGGTAGAGCCGGCGTACCTCCTCCGACGGGCGGACCCGCTCCGGGGGCCGTACCGGCCGCTCGGTGAGCATCGCCGCGGCGTCGTCGGAGATCCCGTCCGAGTCCAGCCAGTCGTGGAACAGCTCGTCCACCCCCGGCATGGGCATCACCAGCGACCGCGCGTCCTGCGCGCGCCGCAGGTCCTCGGGGTCGCCGGTCCGGGCGGCCCGCGCCTCGGCGATCAGGGCGTCCAACTCGTCGAGGCGGGTGTACATCGGACCGAGCTTCTGGTGGTGCAGCCGGGAGAAATTCTCCAC
Organism: Streptomyces bambusae; assembly: GCF_019400985.1. Lineage (GTDB taxonomy): Bacteria > Actinomycetota > Actinomycetes > Streptomycetales > Streptomycetaceae > Streptomyces > Streptomyces bambusae_A. The sequence goes on along the minus strand of NZ_WTFF01000078.1, from coordinate 14,629 downwards.
CTCCACCCGGAAGGTCTCGACCGCGATCTCGAACTCGATCAGCGCCTGCTCGGCCGCGCGGACGGCACGCTCCAGCCGCGCCTCGGGACGCTCGGCGCCGGCGGTCCCGTCGGTGGGGGCCGAGGGCTCCCCGGCAGTCTGCTCGCTCACCCCACCCACCCTACGGCCCCCCGCCCCGGCCCGGTCCAGGGCCGGTCGGGGCAGCGGACTGGTGGGGGGGGCGGGGCGGGGCGGGCGAGCAGCGGCCCGCACAGGGCGGGCCGCCGGCAGGCAGCAAGCCGGCCGAGGGGAAAGCGCGCCTCAGACGCCTTCATCGGCCGCTATCCGGCCCGACCGGATCGCCGCCACCAGCTCCGCGTGGTCCGCCTCGGTGCGGTCCGCGTAGGCCACGGCGAACGACGCCACCGCCTCGTCCAGCTCCGTGTTCCGGCCGCAGTACCCGGCCAGCACCCGCGGGTCGGCGCTGTGCGCGTGCGCCCGGGCCAGCAGTGCGCCCGTCATCCGCCCGTAGTCGTCGATCTGGTCGGCGGACAGGGCGGCCGGGTCCACGCTGCCCTTGCGGTTACGGAACTGCCGCACCTGGTACGGCAGCCCCTCCACCGTCGTCCAGCCGAGCAGTATGTCCGAGACGACCTGCATCCGCTGCTGCCCGGCGACCACCCGGCGCCCCTCGTGCTCCTCCACCGGCGCGGTGAAGCCCGCCGCCGGCAGGTGCGGCAGCAGCACCGACGGCCGGGCCTCCTTGACCTGGAGCACCAGCGGCTCGCCGCGGTGGTCCAGCAGCAGCACCACGTACGAGCGGGTGCCGACGCTGCCGGTGCCCACCACGCGGAAGGCCACGTCGTGGACGGTGTACCGGGCCAGCAGCGGCAGCCGGTGGCCCTGGAGCGTGCTCAGGTACGGGCCGAGCGAGGCCGCGACCGCCGCCGCCTCCTCGTCGCCGACCCGCCGCAGCACCGGCAGGGCGTCGACGAAGCGGAGCCCGCCGTCCTCGGCCGGCTCCGTGGACTTCGCGGCGAACCGCGCGCTGGTGTTGTTGCGGGCCTTCTTCGCGACCCGCTCCAGGGTGCCCATCAGGTCCCGGGCGTCGACGTGCGAGACCAGCTCCTCGTCGGCGATCGCGTTCCAGGCGTCCAGCGCCGGCAGCTTCGCCAGCAGCCGCACCGTGTGCCGGTAGGCGCCGACCGCGTCCTGCGCCGCCGCCCGGCAGGTGTCCTCGTCCGCGCCGGCCACCCGGCCGGCCAGCACCAGCGAGGCGGCGAGCCGCTTGACGTCCCACTCCCAGGGGCCGAAGACCGTCTCGTCGAAGTCGTTGAGGTCGATGACCAGCCGGCCGCGGGCGTCGCCGTACAGGCCGAAGTTGGCGGCGTGCGCGTCACCGCAGATCTGCGCGCCCACCCCGGTGACCGGCGTCGCCGCCAGGTCGTGCGCCATCAGCCCGGCGGAACCGCGCAGGAACGCGAACGGGTTGGCCGCCATCCGCCCCACCCGTATCGGCGTCAGGCTCCTGACCCGGCCGGCGTTGGACTCCTCCACCGCCCGCACCACGTCCGGGCGGTCGGGGCTCGGCTCCAGGAGCCCGTGCGAGAGGCGCGGGACGCGCCGGCGCAGCGCCTTGCCCTCCGCCTTGGCCGACGCCCGCGCAGCCGTGCGCGGGGCGAAGCCCGGCACCTCCGGTATCCGATCAGCCGCCATGTGTCGCGCCCCCCGTGTCGATCTTCGTCCTGTGCGGGAAGACCGTACCGACCCGCGCGGCGTCGCGAAAGCCGCGCCCGGCCGACCCGGCCCCCGCTCGCCCGGCCGACCACGCTCGCGCCCGCCCGGCCCGGACCGGATCCCGTCCGCCCGAAGACGCGTCCTACAGGCCCGCGTCGCGCGCCAGCAGCGCCGCCTGGACCCGGTTGTCGCACTCCAGCTTGGCCAGGATCCGGCTCACGTACGTCTTCACCGTCGCCTCGCTCATGTGCAGCCGCCGGCCCGCGTCGGCGTTCGACAGCCCCTCGCCGAGCAGCGCCAGCACCCCCCGCTCCCGCTCGCTCAGCTCCGCCACCCGGCGCCGCGCCTCCTCGCCGCGCGCCGCCTCCCGGCCCGAGGCGAGCTGGTCCACCACGTGCCGGGTCGCCCCCGGCGACAGGTACGCGTCCCCGGCCGCCGCCGCCCGGACCGCGCCGATCAGCTCGCCCGGCGCCGAGTCCTTCAGCAGGAAGCCCGCCCCGCCCTCCGACAGGGCCCGCAGGACGTTCTCCCGCTCGCCGAACGTCGTCAGGATCAGCGCCCGCGCCGCCGGCACCGCCCGGCGCAGCTCCGCCAGCGCGCTCAGCCCGTCCAGCACCGGCATCTGGATGTCCAGCAGCACCACGTCCGGCTGGTGCGCCCGGGCCAGCTCCACCGCCGCCCGCCCGTCCGGCGCCTCCGCGACGACCTCGATCCCCGGGTCCGAGGTCAGGATCATCCGGATCCCGGCCCGGATCAGCGGCTCGTCGTCGGCGATCACCACCTTGATGGACCTGCCCGTCACGCCCACGCTCCCACTCACCGCTGTCACTCGCCCTGCTCGACCTCGTACGTCTGCTTCTCGACGAGCTTGCCGTCCTTGAAACAGAACCGGAAAACCCGGTCCTTGTTCAGGCCCGGCTGCTCCGACGACAGCAGCGCCAGGCACGACGAACCCATCGGCCTGACGGGCCCCTTCCGGTCCATCCCCGAGGTCATGATCGAGTCGCCGTTCGGCAGCGCGCCGCGCACCTCCCCCTCGGACTGGCCCACGTGCACCCGGTCGTACTCCTCGGGGGCGATGTACGCGTTGTCGGCCGAGCTCGCCAGCAGCGCGATCAGCGCCACCACCACGATCAGCAGCAGCACCACCGCGGCGAACGCGATCCCGCAGCCCAGCGCGACCCCGCCCGAGCCCCGCCCCGCGTCGCGCACCCCGCCCGCGGCCAGTTCCCGGTTCACCGCCGCCCAGTCCATCGGCGCCGGCATGCCCGGCGTACCCGGCAGGCCCGCGGCCAGCTGGCCGAAGTCGTCGCCCGGCCCGCGCGCCGCCGCCCCGGCCGGCTCCGCCCCGTACGGCAGCACGCCCGCGACCCGGAAGCCCCCGCCCTGGGCCGGTCCGGCGTGCACCATTCCGCCGACGAGCCGGGCCCGTTCCCGCAGCCCCGTCAGGCCCTGCCCGCCGGAGACCACCTCGCCCGGTTCCGCGGCGGCCGCCGGGCCGTTGGCGATCTCCACGACCAGCGAGTCGTCCTCGTACCGCAGTTCCACGGTGATCGCCGCACCCGGCGCGTGCTTGTAGGCGTTGGTCAGCGCCTCCTGCACGATCCGGAACGCCGCGTGGTCGCACGCCGGCGCCAGCGGCCGGGGCGTGCCGGTCACCCGCAGCCCGACATCGGTACCCGCGGCCCGCGCCGCCTCCACCACGCCGCCGATCCCGGCGACCCCGCGCGCCGCCGGCTGCGCGGCCTCCTCGACGGCGACGGGGGCCTCCACGCCGTCGCGCAGGATGCCCACCACCTCGCGCAGTTCGTGCATCGCCCCCACCGACGCCTGCCGCAGCACCCCGACGGCCTCCCGCTGGCGGTCCGTCAGCGCCGGGTCCACCTCCAGCGCGCCGGTGTGCACCGAGATCAGCGCCAGCTGGTGGCCGAGGCTGTCGTGCATGTCCTGGGCTATCCGCTGCCGCTCCCGCAGCCGCGCCTGGCCGGCGATCATCGCCCGCTCCCGCAGCAGCTGCGCGTTGTGCTCCTGGAGCGCGTGCAGCAGCGTGCGGCGCTGGTGCCAGTAACGGCTCGCCAGACCCGGCATCAGGGTCGTCGCCAGGAAGACCAGGGTGGTGAAGACCGCCACCCACAGCGGCCGGGTGACCGACCACTCGGCGGCCACCCCGACGCCCACCTCCAGCGCGAACGCCAGCGTGAACGCGACCACCGCCCGCGTCACCCCGATGATCCGCCGGCCCGCCGACCACGCCAGCAGGATGGTCACCAGGAACGCCCCCGGCAGCACCCCGCTGATCACCGCGCCCGCCACCAGCGTCCCCGCCGGCAGCCTGCGCCTCAGCAGTGTGAGCAGCACCACGCTCACGACCGCCAGCGTGTGCCGCCACCACGCCCCGCCGGTGAGCTCCTCCAGCGGCAGCCCCAGCAGCGCGAGCACCGCGGCGGTCGCGCAATCCTTGACGACCTCCGCCCGCGTCCACCGCTCGGGACCCTTCAGCCACTCCCAGCTCAGCCACGCCCTGCGCGCGCGTATCCCCGAAGTCACATCCACGACGTCACGTCCACGGACCCGACCCTAGGGGCCGCGCCGACCGCCCGGCCGCCCACTTTCGTAGCGCCCTGTCCGACGAAAGTCGCCCACGCAGTTCCCGGACCGGAGGGGCCGGACCGGACCGGACCCGACAACGAAAGAAGCCCCGCGGATCCGAAGATCCGCGGGGCTTCCCACAGTGGGCGAGGGGGGATTTGAACCCCCACGTCCCGAAGGACACTGGCACCTGAAGCCAGCGCGTCTGCCGTTCCGCCACTCGCCCGAGCAGCGTCCCAGTGGCCTTCCCTTTCGGGCCGTTCCCCTGGCGACATCGGAACATTAGCACGTCGGACGAGGTGGATCGAAATCGCTTTCCGGGCACCACCGGCAGCCCGTCCCGACTGCCCCTCCCGTTGTCCCCTCCTCGTGCGGGACACTGTCCTCTGAGCGCCCCTACGATCCCTTGTGAGGACCAACACTCGTCCACGCGAGGGGCAAGGGGAACCACCTGAATCCCCCACGCGTGGATACGATCAGTAAGCAGTACAGGGCGACAACGACGGAGGAGGTGCCCCATGGGAGTCCTGAAGCGGTTCGAGCAGCGACTCGAAGGTCTGGTGAACGGCACCTTCGCCAAGGTGTTCAAGTCCGAGGTCCAGCCGGTGGAGATCGCGGGAGCGCTGCAGCGCGAGTGCGACAACAACGCCACCATCTGGAACCGCGAGCGCACCGTCGTCCCCAACGACTTCATCGTGGAGCTCTCCTCCGGCGACTACGAGCGCCTGAGCCCCTACTCCGGCCAGCTCGGCGACGAGCTCGCGGGCCTCGTCCGCGACTACGCCAAGCAGCAGCGCTACACCTTCATGGGCCCGATCAAGGTGCACCTGGAGAAGGCCGACGACCTCGACACCGGCCTCTACCGCGTACGCAGCCGCACCCTGGCCGCCAGCACCTCCCAGCCGCAGCCCGCGCCGGGCCAGCAGCAGGGCGGCTACGGCTACCCGCCGGTCGGCGCCCCGCCCATGCCCAGCTCCCCGCCGCCCGGCGCACCGGGCGGCCAGCGCCGCCCGGCCGCCGGCGGCCACGTGGCCCCCGTGCCCGGGGGCGGCGGCCAGGGGGTGCGGCGCTGGATCGAGATCAACGGCACCCGCCACCAGATTTCCCGTCCCACGCTCGTACTCGGCCGCAGCACGGAGGCCGACGTACGGATCGACGACCCCGGCGTCTCGCGCCGGCACTGTGAGATCCGGACCGGAACGCCCTCGACGATCCAGGATCTCGGGTCCACCAACGGCATCGTGGTGGACGGGCAGCACACCACCCGCGCTACGCTCCGCGACGGCTCGCGGATCGTCGTGGGCAGCACCACCATCATTTACCGGCAAGCCGAAGGGTGAAGCGGGGGCAATGTCAGAGCTGACCCTGACGGTCATGCGGCTGGGTTTCCTGGCCGTTCTGTGGCTGTTCGTCATCGTGGCCGTCCAGGTCATCCGCAGTGACCTGTTCGGTACCCGGGTGACCCAGCGCGGATCCCGTCGCGGGTCCGGCGGTGCTCCGGCGCAGCAGGGCGGCGGCGGCCGGCAGGCCGCGCCCCCGCAGCAGCGCCAGCGCCGCGGCGCCCCGACCAAGCTGGTCGTCTCCGAGGGAACCCTCACCGGCACGACGGTCGCGCTCCAGGGCCAGACCATCACCCTCGGCCGGGCCCACGATTCGACGATCGTGCTGGACGACGACTACGCCTCCAGCCGCCATGCCAGGATCTACCCCGACCGGGACGGGCAGTGGATCGTCGAGGATCTCGGGTCCACCAACGGCACGTATCTCGACCGGACCCGCCTGACCACCCCGACGCCCATTCCGCCGGGCGCCCCGATCCGCATCGGCAAGACCGTCATCGAGCTGCGGAAGTAGTACGAGAATGAGCGAGCGGAGCGAGCGAGCCGCAGCGGTCCGTCCCCACCGGGACACGGACCTGCGCGCGCTCCCGACCGGAGGGTGGGCAGTGTGGCTCGAGACCGGCTGTACCCGGAAGGCTTGTCGACTGGGCAGGTGCGCATGAGTCTGTCCCTGCGGTTCGCCGCCGGTTCGCACAAGGGCATGATCCGCGAGGGCAACGAGGACTCCGGATACGCCGGCCCGCGCCTGCTCGCGGTCGCCGACGGCATGGGCGGCCAGGCCGCCGGCGAGGTCGCCAGCTCCGAGGTGATCTCCTCCCTCGTGCAGCTGGACGACGACGTCCCCGGCTCCGACATCCTCACCTCGCTCGGCATCGCCGTACAGCGCGCCAACGACCAGCTGCGCGTCATGGTCGAGGAGGACCCCCAGCTGGAGGGCATGGGCACCACGCTCACCGCCCTGCTGTGGACCGGCCAGCGCCTGGGCCTGGTGCACGTGGGCGACTCCCGCGCGTACCTGCTGCGCGACGGCGTCCTCACCCAGATCACCCAGGACCACACCTGGGTGCAGCGGCTCGTCGACGAGGGCCGCATCACCGAGGAAGAGGCCACCACCCACCCGCAGCGCTCCCTGCTGATGCGCGCGCTGGGCAGCGGCGACCACGTCGAGCCCGACCTCTCCATCCGCGAGGTCCGGGTCGGCGACCGCTACCTGATCTGCTCCGACGGGCTCTCCGGCGTCGTCTCCCACCAGACCCTGGAGGAGACCCTCGCCGACTACCACGGCCCGCACGAGACCGTGCAGGCCCTGATCCAGCTCGCCCTGCGCGGCGGCGGACCCGACAACATCACCTGCATCGTCGCCGACGTCCTCGACACCGACAGCGGCGACACCCTGGCCGCCCAGCTGAACGACACCCCGGTGGTCGTCGGCGCGGTCGCCGAGAACCAGCACCAGCTCTTCGACGGCGGCGCCATGCAGACCCCGGCGGGCCGCGCCGCGGGCCTGGGCCGCCAGGTCCCGCCGCCCGCCGGCGCCTTCGGCCCGCCCGGCAGCGGCGAGGCCCCCGGCTACGGCGCGGCTCCCGACGCCGGCTACGGCGGCGCGTACGGCTCGTTCGGCGAGGCCGACCCGTACGACGACGGCGGCATGGACGACGGCTACGACCACCCCCGCCGGCGCCGGGGCAAAGGGCGCAAGTGGACCACCCGGACGCTGCTGCTGCTCCTCGTCGCGGGCGTCATCGGCGGCGGCGCGTACGCGGCCCACCGCTGGACCCAGACCCAGTTCTTCGTCGGCAAGAACGGCGACCACGTCGCCCTCTACCGCGGTCTCAGCCAGGACCTCGGCCCGATCTCGCTGTCGAAGGTCGAGACCGACCACCCCGACATCGAACTGAAGTACCTGCCGCCCTTCAAGCGCAAGCAGGTCGAGGCCGCCATCAGCGAGGGATCCCTCGACGGCGCCCGCCAGAAGGTCGACGACCTCGCCCAACAGGTCACCGCCTGCAAGAAGGACGAGGCGCGCCGCGCCGCCGAGGCGAACAACCAGACCCCGCCCGCAGACACCGTCCTCACGCCCGAGGAGCAGAAGCTCGTCGGACTGTGCGAGAAGCAGTAGCAGCGGTACCAGCAGTCACCCGCGGGCACAGGGGGCCCGTCACACCATGAGCGTTGTCACCAACACGACCACCATCGGCGCCATCGAGCTGCCGAGCAGGCGGAACACCGAGCTGATGCTGCTCGGCTTCGCCGTGGTCATCCCGATCTTCGCCTATGCCAACGTCGGGCTCGCCATGCACGGCAAGCTGCCCCCCGGCATGCTCGTCTACGGCCTCGGCCTGGCGGTCCTCGCCGGCGTGGCCCACCTCGTCGTACGCCGCTTCGCCAAGTACGCCGACCCCCTGCTGCTGCCCCTCGGCATCCTGCTCAACGGCCTCGGCCTGGTCCTGATCTGGCGCCTGGACCAGTCCGAGCGGCTGCAGAACCTCGCCAAGCGGGCCTACGGCGGCTTCTCGGAGTCCACGCCCAACCAGATGCTGTACACGGCGCTGGGCATCGTCCTGTTCTCCGCCGTGCTGCTGGTCCTCAAGGACCACCGCACGCTCCAGCGCTTCACCTACATCTCGATGGCCGGCGCGCTGGTCCTGCTGATCCTGCCGGTCATCCCGGGCCTCGGCGCGGACGTCTTCGGCGCCAAGATCTGGATCCGGGTGGCCGGCTTCTCCATCCAGCCCGGTGAGTTCGCGAAGATCGTCATCGCGGTCTTCTTCTCCGGCTACCTGATGGTCAAGCGCGACGCCCTGGCGCTGGCCAGCCGCCGGTTCATGGGCCTGTACCTGCCGCGCGGCCGCGACCTCGGCCCGATCCTGGTGATCTGGGCGGTGAGCCTGCTCATCCTCGTCTTCGAGAACGACCTCGGCACCTCGCTGCTGTTCTTCGGCATGTTCGTGATCATGCTGTACGTCGCCACCGAGCGGACCAGCTGGATCGTGATCGGCCTGCTGATGTCGACGGTCGGCGCCGTGGTCGTCGGCACCACCGCCAGCCACGTGAAGGTCCGCGTCAACGCCTGGCTCGACCCCTTCTCCTGCTACACCACCTCCGGCGCCTGTGAGCAGGTCGGCCAGTCGATCATGAGCTTCGGTTCCGGCGGCGTCCTCGGCGCCGGCTGGGGCCAGGGCAACTCCGACCTCATCGGCTTCGCCGCCAACTCCGACTTCATCTTCTCCACCGTCGGCGAGGAGCTCGGGCTCACCGGCGTCATGGCCTTCCTGCTGCTCTACGGCCTGATCATCGAGCGCGGCGCCCGTACCGCGCTGGCCGCCCGCGACCCGTTCGGCAAGCTCTTCGCGATCGGCCTGTCCGGCGCCTTCGCGATCCAGATCTTCGTCGTCGCCGGCGGTGTGATGGGCCTCATCCCCCTCACCGGCATGACCATGCCCTTCCTCGCGTCCGGCGGCTCCTCCGTCCTCGCGAACTGGGCCCTCATCGGCATCCTCATCCGGATCAGCGACACCGCACGGCGCCCTGCCCCGGCCCCCGCCCCGTCCCCCGACTCCGAGATGACCCAGGTGGTCCGCCCGTCATGAACAAGCCCCTGCGCCGGATCGCGATCTTCTGCGGGCTGCTCATCCTCGCCCTGCTGATCCGTACCAACTGGCTCCAGTACGTCCAGGCCGAGGAGCTGGCCACCCGCAAGGAGAACCGACGGGTCCAGATCGCCCAGTACGCCACAGAGCGCGGCAACATCATCGTCGAGGGCCAGCCCATCACCGGCTCCGAGGCCGTGAACGGCAGCGACTACAAGTTCAAGCGGAAGTACCTCGACGGCCCGCTGTGGGCTCCCGTCACCGGCTTCGCCTCGCAGGCGTTCGGCTCCACCCAGCTGGAGTCGCTGGAGGACGGCATCCTCACCGGCAACGACGACCGGCTGTTCTTCGACCGCACGATCGGCATGTTCACCGGCCAGAAGAAGCAGGGCGGCAACGTCGTCACCACGCTGAACGCCGCCGCGCAGAAGGCCGCCTTCACCCAGCTCGGCAACAAGAAGGGCGCGGTCGCCGCGATCGACCCGCGCACCGGCGCGATCCTCGCCCTGGCCAGCACCCCGTCCTACGACCCGTCCCGGTTCGCCGGCAACTCCAAGGACGACGAGAAGGCCTGGGTCGAGCTCAAGGACAGCGAGGACAAGAACCTGGTCAACCGCGCACTGCGCGAGACCTACCCGCCCGGCTCCACCTTCAAGGTGGTCACCGCCGCGGCCGCCCTGGAGCACGGCGTCGTCACCGACATCAACGCGCCGACCGACACCACCGAGCCGTACCTCCTGCCCACCACGCAGACCAAGCTGCCCAACTCGCACGACATGAAGTGCGACAAGTTCAGCCTGAGCGAGGCGCTGAGGGTCTCCTGCAACACCGTCTTCGCCAACATGTCCGACAAGGTCACCCGCGACAAGATGGTGGAGACGGCGCAGAAGTTCGGCTTCAACAACGAGAAGATCGACACCCCGGTCCGCGCCTTCGCCAGCGTCTACGACAAGACCATGGACCGGCCCGGCAACGCGCTCTCGGGCATCGGCCAGTACAACACCGCCGCCACCCCGCTCCAGATGGCGATGGTCGCCGCCGCGGTCGCCAACGACGGCAAGCTGATGAAGCCGTACATGGTCGACCAGCTGACCTCGCCGAACCTCGACGTGATCGAGAAGCACGAGCCGCAGGAGATGAGCCGTCCGCTCTCCGCCGCCAACGCGCAGAAGGTGCAGCAGATGATGGTCAACGTCGTCGACAACGGCACCGGCAAGACGGCGCGGATCCCGGGCGTCACCGTCGGCGGCAAGACCGGCACCGCCCAGCACGGCGTGGGCAACAAGAAGAACCCGTACGCCTGGTTCATCTCCTACGCCGAGACCGACAAGGGTTCGCCGGTCGCCGTGGCCGTGGTCATCGAGGACTCCAACGCCGACCGCGAGGACATCAGCGGTGGCGGTCTGGCCGCCCCCGTGGCCAAGGCGGTCATGGAGGCCGTACTCAAGAGCCAGGGCTGACCGGGGCGGTCGCAGCGCACGGTACCGGTCCGGTATCAGCCTGTGGCCACCACCCGATCAATGTCGATCGGCCGGTAGCCTTTGCGCGAACAGCACACCGCCGGACCACACACGGGTGCGGTCGGGACTGACGGAGAGGGCTGGAAGTTATGGAAGAGCCGCGTCGCCTCGGCGGCCGGTACGAGCTGAGCCACGTGCTCGGCCGCGGTGGCATGGCCGAGGTCTACCTCGGCCACGACTCCCGGCTCGGCCGTACCGTCGCCGTCAAGACCCTGCGCGCCGATCTCGCCCGGGACCCGTCGTTCCAGGCCAGGTTCCGCCGCGAGGCGCAGTCCGCGGCGTCGCTCAACCACCCCGCCATCGTCGCCGTCTACGACACCGGCGAGGACTACGTCGACAACATCTCCATCCCCTACATCGTGATGGAGTACGTCGAGGGATCCACCCTGCGCGAGCTCCTGCACTCCGGCCGCAAGCTGCTGCCCGAGCGCACCCTGGAGATGACCATCGGCATCCTCCAGGCCCTGGAGTACTCGCACCGGGCGGGCATCGTCCACCGGGACATCAAGCCCGCGAACGTGATGCTCACCCGGACCGGCCAGGTCAAGGTCATGGACTTCGGCATCGCCCGCGCGATGGGCGACTCCGGGATGACCATGACCCAGACCGCCGCGGTCATCGGCACCGCACAGTACCTCTCCCCGGAGCAGGCCAAGGGCGAGACCGTCGACGCCCGCTCCGACCTGTACTCCACCGGCTGCCTGCTCTACGAGCTCCTCACCGTCCGGCCCCCGTTCGTCGGCGACTCCCCGGTGGCCGTCGCCTACCAGCACGTACGGGAAGAGCCCCAGCCCCCGTCGAACTTCGACCCCGAGATCACGCCCGAGATGGACGCCATCGTCCTCAAGGCGCTGGTCAAGGACCCCGACTACCGCTACCAGAGCGCCGACGAGATGCGCGCCGACATCGAGGCCTGCCTCGACGGCCAGCCCGTCGCCGCCACCGCGGTCCTCGGCACCGGCTACGGCTACCCCGACCAGGGCGGCTACGGGCACCAGGGCGGCTACGAGCAGCCCACCACCGCCCTGCGCGCCGCCGAGGCCGGCCAGACGTCGATGATGCCGCCCATGCCCCCGGGCGACGGCGGCTACTACCCCGACCAGGGCGGCTACGACCAGGGCGGCCGCCGCGGCCGGCAGCAGCAGAAGAAGAGCCGCGCCTCGACCGTGCTGCTGGCGCTCGCGGGCGTCCTCGTCCTGGTCGGTGCGATCCTCATCGGCCGCTCCCTCTTCAGCGACACCGCCGACAACCGCCCCACCGTGCCGAAGTTCGTCGGCGTCACCCTGGAGGCGGCGAAGAAGAGCGGCGAGAACGTCGGGCTGAAGGTGGAGAAGGACGGCGAGCAGGAGTGTGAGCAGCCCAAGGGCTCGATCTGCACGCAGTCGCCGACGGCCGGCGAGAAGGCCGACCGGGACTCGGTCGTCAAGGTGAAGATCTCCTCGGGCCCGCCCCAGGTGACCGTGCCCAACCTGGAGGGCTCGACCTTCGAGTTCGCCGAGAAGCAGCTGCGCGACCTCGGCTTCCAGGTCGAGCGCAAGAACGTCGAGTCGAGCAAGCCGGTCAACACCGTCATCAGCCAGACCCCGAAGGACACGAAGGCGGCGAAGGGCAGCGCGGTCACCCTGGAGGTGGCCAAGGAGGTCAGCAAGTCGACCGTTCCGAGCCTGCTGGGCAAGACGAAGGACGAGGCGAAGAAGCTCCTGACCGACGCCAAGCTCAAGCTGGGCTCCGTCGCCGAGGTCGACTCGCCCGGCGCGCCGCCGGGCACGGTCGTCGAGCAGCAGTACCAGCCGAACGAGCAGGTCCCGCCGAACACCTCGGTTTTCATCAAGGTCGCCAAGGGCGCGGCGGTGCCGACCACCATGCCGCAGCTGGCCGGCCGTACGGTCGCCCAGGCCAAGGCGGAACTCGCCCGGAACGGCCTGGCCTTCGGCGCGGTCGTGAGCGGCCCGGCGGACGACAGCGCACTCGTGATCCTCACCGATCCGGTCGCGGGCACCCCCGTCACCGCCGGGCAGGTCGTCAACCTCCGTACGATGGAGGGCTCACCGCGGTCCGACAACAACAACAACGGCTCCATCTTCGACTGGGGCCGGCGCTGACCGCCGGACGCTGACCGACACCACGGCACACACGAGAGGCCGGGCCCCGGAAGGGTCCCGGCCTCTCGCCGTACCGCTGTGCGCCTTACCGCAGTTCCGCCGGCGGCGTCCGCTTCGCGTCCACCTTCTCCGTCCGCACCAGCTCGCCCCAGACGATGTAGCGGTACTTCGACGTGTACACCGGCGTGCAGGTGGTCAGCGTGATGTACCGGCCGGGAGCGGTCCGGCCCGAGTCCTTCGGGACCGGGCTGATCACGTCCACGTTGTACTTGGAGGTCTGCGGCAGCTCCGCGAAGACCTTGTACACGTACCAGGTGTCGCGGGTCTCGAAGACGATCGCGTCGCCCCTGCGCAGCTTGTCGATGTTGTGGAACTTCGCCCCGTGCCCGTCCCGGTGCGCGGCCAGCGTGAAGTTGCCCCGGGGCTCCCACGGCAGCGCCGACTTCACCGGCTCCGCGTAGTAGCCGGCGACGCCGTCGTTGAGCACCTCCGGCGTCGTGCCGCGCTTGACCAGCACCTCGCCGTTCTTCATCGCCGGCACGTGCAGGAAGCCGAGACCGCCCCGGGTGTCCAGGGCCCCCGGCTCCGCCCCGGGCCCCGTCGCGGGCGGGGCCGCCTGCCACTGCTGGCGCACCTCGTCGCCGCGGGCGGAGGCCTGCCGGTCCGCGAGCACGTTCGTCCACCACAGCGAGTACGCCACGAACAGGGCCAGGACCGCCCCCACGGTGATCAGCAGCTCCCCGAGCAGGCTCAGGAAGCCTGCCAGCCGGTTGCGTTCTCGCGGGGCCGCACGGCGGGCTCGGCGGGCTCGTGACACGGGTGACTCATCCTTCGAGAGCGGGCGGCGCGCCACTGCTGCGGGGGCGCTCGTCGACCATCCTGCCCCATACGATCATCCGGTAGGTGCTGGTGAACTCGGGCGTGCAGGTCGTCAGCGTGATGTACCGGCCGGGGGCGGTGAAGCCCGAGCCGTCCGGGACCGGCTTCAGCACGGACACGTTGGTCGGCGGGGTCTGCGGCAGGATGCTCGTCATCTCGTACGTGTAGTACGCGTCGCGGGTCTCGACCACGATCGGGTCGCCCGGCGCCAGCCGGTTGATGAAGCGGAACGGTTCACCGTGGGTGTTGCGGTGGCCGGCCACCGCGAAGTTGCCGCTGCGGTCGGCCGGCATCGCCGTCTTCAGGGCGCCCTCGGCGTAGTGCCCGACCATGCCCCGGTCGAGCACCTTCGGCTTGCTGATGCCCTCGGCCACCGGGACCTTCACGTCCAGCTTCGGGATGTACAGGATCGCGAAGCCCTGTCCGGGCTCGAAGGCGGCCACCGGCGGCGCGGCGGCTCCGCCGGCGTCCCAGTCCTGGCGCAGCGAGCCCGCGGCGCCGCTGGCCTCGCGCTCGGCCAGCACGTTCGTGTACCAGAGCTGGTAGGTCACGAAGAGCAGCATCACCAGGCCGACGGTGATGAAGAGCTCCCCGACGAGCCGGCTGACGACCACCAGGGGGCCGCCCCGGCGCCGCCTGCGCTCCCGCTTCGCGGCCTCCTGCGCCGCCCTGCGCCGCGCCGGACACGCCACGATCTCATCGCAGCCGTCCGCGCCCCCGGCTCCCGCTGCCACAGCTCCCGCAACGCGGGCCCCACAGCCGGTGGCGGTGCCTTAGCCCTGCCTTAGCCGGCGCCTTGGCCGGTGTCGGTGCCTTGGCCGGTGCCGGCCGGGGCGCGCGGACGCGGCGCGCCGTACGCCGTCACCCGAGCGGCGTACGGCGCGTGCCGGGTG
>NZ_WTFF01000077.1 GCF_019400985.1 Streptomyces bambusae | reverse complement strand
GACCAGGTCGCCGCCGCTCAGGCCGGCCGGGGCGCGGCTCAGGCCGGCTGCGTCGCCGCCGCGATGCGCTCGGCGCGCAGCGCCTCGTACCACCGGTCGTCGATCGGCGGCAGCGCGTTCACGTCGAGGGCCAGCTTCAGCAGCAGGTCCGCGATCTGCGGGTTGCGGGCCATCACGGGGCCGTGCATGTACGTGCCGAACACCGTGTCGTTGTACGCGCCCTCGGTGCCGTCCCCGGTGCCGTTGCCGCGGCCCAGCCGGGTCCGCGCGAACGGCCTGGCCGTCGGGCCCAGGTGCGTGACGCCCTGGTGGTTCTCGAAGCCGGTCAGCTGGGGCAGGTTCAGCTGCGGGTCGATGTCGGCGAGCACGTCGCCGACGCACCGCTCGCCCTCGCCGCGCACGGTGACCACGTCGAGCAGGCCGAGGCCGGCCTGGCGCTCGCCCATGTCGTTGACGAACTCGTTGCCGAGGATCTGGTAGCCGGCGCAGACGGAGAAGACGATGGCCCCGTTGGAGACGGCCCGCTCCAGGCCGCCGTCGCGCAGCAGGCGCTCCGCGGCCAGCCGCTGCGGGCGGTCCTCACCGCCGCCGATCAGGTAGATGTCGCCCGAGGTCGGGATCGGCTGGTCGCTGCGGACGTCCACGCGCTGGACGTCCAGTCCGCGCTGGCGCGCCCGGCGCTCCACGACGAGGGCGTTGCCCTGGTCTCCGTACGTGCTCAGCAGGTCCGGGTAGACCCACACCAGACGCAGGCTGTTGTCGCTCATGCTCTTGTCCTCTTGGGGTCTAGTTGCCGACGCGGCGGCGCACGTCCTGGAAGGCGGTGTAGTTGGCGATCAGCTCGATCTGGCCGGGCGGCGCCAGCTGTACGGCCTCGTCGAGGGTCTCGCAGACCCGGAAGTCCAGGCCGGCGACCTCCAGGCGGACCGCCAGGTCCAGCTTGCGGTCGCCGATGACGAAGATCGGGTGGCCGGCCAGGCGCGGGTAGTCCACGTCCCACAGCCAGGAGGTGTCGGTGCCGTCGGCGCCGCGGGCGTTGACCGACAGGACGACCGGGGCCGGCGCCGGGTCGATCAGCGAAAACGTTTCGAGCCAGCCTGCAGGGTTCTTCGCCAGCAGCAGCCGCAGCTGGCGGCCCTGGAAGGTCACCACGTCGTAGCGGCCGGCGACGGCCTGGACCTGGTACATGCGCTCCAGTGCGACCTGCGGCGGCACGCCGAAGACCGCGGCGACGGCGGCCGAGGTGGCGGCGTTGGCCTTGTTGGCGCGGCCGGGCAGCTGGAGGCGGATCGGCCAGGCCGAGCCGTGCGGGTCGAGGACGTGGTCGCCGGACAGCGCCCAGGTCGGCGCCGGGCGGCGGAAGCCGCACTCGGCGCAGAACCAGTCGTCGCCCGGGCGCTGCATGACGCCGCCGCAGGAGGGGCACGACCAGGCGTCGTCCTTCCACTCCTGCCCGGCGGCCACCCAGACCACGTTCTGCGAGGAGGAGGCCGCCCACACGATGAGCGGGTCGTCGCAGTTGGCCACGATCACGGCCTTGGAGCCGGAAAGGCCCTCGCGCCACTTCTCCGCCAGCATGCGGGTCTCGGCGGCCCGGTCCAGCTGGTCGCGGGAGAGGTTGAGCAGGGCGATCGCCTTGGGCGTCACGTCGCGGGCCACGCCCGCCAGGTACTTCTCGTCGACCTCGATCACGCCGTACTTGGCGTCGCTGCCGCCCGCCAGGGCGGAGGTGATGCCGGCCGGCATGTTCGCGCCGAGGGCGTTGGAGACCACCGGCCCGCTGGCCCGCAGGGCCTCCGCGATCAGCCGGGTGGTGGTGGTCTTGCCGTTGGTCGCGGACACGAGGACGACGTCGAGGTGTTGCGCGAGCGCACTGAGCAGATCGGGGTCGAGCCTGAGCGCGACCTTGCCTCCGATCACCGATCCGCTTCCGCGTCCCGCGGCCCGCGACACCGCCGCCGCGGCCTTCCCCGCCGTCACGGCCAGCTTGGCGCGCGGCGAAAGCGGCTCTGTGTTGCCTGCCATCGTCCTTGTTCCTCCTTGGGTCGGTCCCGGGCCCAGCCTATCCAGAACCGGCCAGGCCCCTGACCTCGGCGCCCGGTCGACGGCCGCGGAACTCGTCATATCGTCGTCCGACGTACGCTACGGCCATGCGACACCGCCTCATTCCCGGCACCTCCGGCCGGGTCCGCGCCATGAGCCTGCTGGGCGAACCCGTGCTCCACTCGGCCTGCCGGGAGGTCACGGAGTTCGGCCCGGACCTCGACCGGCTGATCGAGGACATGTTCGCCACCATGTACGCCGCCGAGGGCGTGGGCCTGGCCGCGAACCAGGTCGGGGTGGACCAGCGGGTGTTCGTCTACGACTGCCCGGACGACGAGGACGTCCGCCACGTCGGGCACATCGTCAACCCGCGCCTGGTGGAGGCCGACGGGATCGAACTGCGCGGCCCCGAGGGCTGCCTGTCCCTGCCCGGCCTGGAGGCCGGAACGGTCCGGTTCGACCGGGCCGTGGTGGAGGGCGTCACCTCGGACGGGTCGCCCGTGCGCGTCGAGGGCACCGGCTTCTTCGCGCGCTGCCTCCAGCACGAGTGCGACCACCTCGACGGCACCGTCTACGCGGACCGGGTCACCGGCTTCCGCGCCCGCAGGCTCCAGCGGCAGATCCGCCGCGCACCCTGGTCGGCGTAGGCCGGCCCCGCGGTCCGGCCCCGGTACGCCGCCGAAGGCCGGGCGCCGGTACGCCGCCACGGCCGGGCCCCGGTACGCCGCCCACGGCCCGGTGCCGGTGACACCGGCCCGGCGGCCGGCTTCAGAAGCCGGGGCCGCCCGCCAGGTTGCCCGCCGTCGCCAGGCGGCCCCACAGCAGGTCGGTGAGGCCGCGGACCAGGGTGGCCCGCCCGCACGGCCGCTCGCCCAGCCACCAGTCGCCGGCGGCGTGCATCATGCCGACGATGCCGTGGCCCCACACCCGGGCCAGTTCCTCGCTGTCCGGGCCGAGGTCCACCCGCTCCGCGATCACCTTGGCCAGCTCCTCGCCCAGCCGGCGCAGCAGCGGGACCGAGTGCAGGCCGACCTCGAAGCCGCGGTCGGCGGCGTGCGAGTCCTCGGCCGGGTGCATCAGGAAGCGGTAGACCTGCGGCCGGGCCTCGATGGCGGCCAGGTAGGTGTCCAGGGTGGACTCCACCCGGGCGCGCCGCTCGGCCGGGGCGTCGAGCGCGGCGCGCAGCGAGTCCAGCAGGGCGTCGGTGTGGCGGACGGCCAGGGCCTGGTACAGCCCCGCCTTGTCGCCGAAGTGCCGGTAGAGGATCGGCTTGGTGATGCCCGCCTCGGCGGCGATCGCGTTCATGGACGCGCGCGGGCCGTCGCGCAGGACCACCCGGTCCGCCGCTTCGAGCAGCTCCCGCCGCCGTCGCTCGGCCGTCGCCGGCTGGCCGGCCTGCTGCGTGGTCTCCATGACGTGTTTCTCCCCGCCCGTGCGATGTTGCGTGACGCCCACGCAACGTAACACCTCGCACACCTCCGCGATCCGATCCGGCGGCGGACGAGGGTGCGCCGACGCGGGGACGCGTGGGCATTGACAGTCCCTACTCATGAGTAACACACTGTGCACCGCTACGGAGGTTACCGTAGGTAACGCACTTTGGAGGGGACATGGCGGAATTCACCATGGAGCTCAACGACGACCAGAAGCAGGTCCGGGACTGGATCCACGGCTTCGCCGCCGATGTCATCCGCCCCGCGGCCGCCGAGTGGGACGAGCGTGAGGAGACTCCCTGGCCCGTCATCCAGGAGGCCGCCAAGGTCGGCATCTACTCCCTCGACTTCTACGCGCAGCAGTTCTTCGACCCGACCGGCCTCGGCGTCCCGATGGCGATGGAGGAGCTGTTCTGGGGCGACGCGGGCATCGCCCTGTCCATCGTCGGCACCGGCCTCGCCGCCATCGGCGTCCTCGCCAACGGCACCGAGGAGCAGATCGGCACCTGGATCCCGCAGATGTACGGCACCCCGGACGACGTGAAGGTGGCCGCCTTCTGCTCCTCCGAGCCCGACGCCGGCTCCGACGTCGGCGCGATGCGCACCCGGGCGGTCTACGACCAGGCCAAGGACGAGTGGGTCCTGAACGGCACGAAGACCTGGGCGACCAACGGCGGCATCGCCAACGTCCACATCGTCGTCGCCGTCGTCGATGCGGAGCTCGGCACCAAGGGCCACGCCTCCTTCATCGTCCCGCCGGGCACCCCCGGCCTCTCCCAGGGCCAGAAGTTCAAGAAGCACGGCATCCGGGCCTCCCACACCGCCGAGGTCGTGCTGGAGGACGTACGCGTCCCCGGCTCCTGCCTGCTGGGCGGCAAGGACAAGCTGGACGAGCGGCTGGCCCGGGCCCGCGAGAAGGCCGCGGCAGGGGGCGAGAGGGTGAAGAACGCCGCGATGGCCACCTTCGAGGCCTCCCGCCCGGCGGTCGGCGCGATGGCCGTCGGCACGGCGCGCGCCGCGTACGAGGTCGCCCTCGACTACGCCAAGACCCGCACCCAGTTCGGCCGGCCGATCATCGACAACCAGGGCGTGGCCTTCCAGCTGGCCGACATGCGCACCCAGATCGACGCCGCCCGGCTGCTGGTGTGGCGGGCTTCCTGGATGGCGGTCGCCGGCAAGCCGTTCACCTCGGCCGAGGGCTCGATGTCCAAGCTCTACGCGAGCGAGGTCGCCAAGAAGGTCACCGCCCAGGCGGTCCAGATCCTCGGCGGCAACGGCTACACCCGCGAGTACCCGGTGGAGCGCATGCACCGGGACAGCGCCATCTACACGATCTTCGAGGGGACGAGCGAGATCCAGCGCCTGGTGATCGCCCGCACCCTCGCGGAGATGCCCATCAGGTAGCCGCCACGGGACCGGCTGCGGGCGGCGCGCGGCACACGGCGCGCCTAACCGCGCAGCAGCCGGTCCAGGGCCCGGCCGAAGACCAGGCGGCCCACCGCCGCCACGACGGGGTCGAGGACCCGCGGCAGACCGAAGAGCCGCAGGTCCTCGCGCCAGTGGACCTCGCAGCCGCCCGCCGGCAGCGGCAGCACCTCGATCTCGGCCGCGCCGCGCACCGCCCTGCCGTGCTTCTCCAGCCGGACCAGCCCCGGATCCGCCCCGGCCGGCGGCCGCCACACGGTGACCTCCATGCGGTCCTCGACTGTGACCCTTCCCACACCCGTACGGGCCGTGAAGAGCGTTCCGACGTGCGTGGGCGGCGCCGTCTCGATCACCGTCCGGGTGAACGGGACCTGCGCACCATGGCGTTCCCAGTCGGTGAGCCGCACCCAGGCGTGCGCCGGGGGCAGTGCCGTGCGCCGAACAATCCGGAAAGCGGGCATGAACGCATCGTAAGCGGGCACGTACACCGTGAACCGGACCTCGAATACGGGTTCCGCCCGGGGGGTGTGATCAGTAATACTCCTCGCCACCGTGGATCGCGGAATCGACCGGGTGACCGCCGGCCCTCCGCCCCACACTGCGAGGAGGTGCGCCATGTGCTCCCACCAGCCCCCCTGCCCGCCCGCCGACAGCCCTGACCGCGAAGCGGCACGGACCGTCGCATCCCACCCCGAGCAGGGCTGGAGCCTGCTGTGCAACGGGGCGGTGGTGTTCGACGACACCGGTGAAATCCTCCCCGACGGCCGTACGGTGGAGCCCCACCGCCCGGTCCCGGCCCTGGTCTGAGGGGGTACCCCATGCGCCAGCAGCTGATCCGCAAGCCCGTGCCGAAGCCGGCCCCGAGGGATTTGGACCTGCGCACCCCGTCGGGCAGATCCCTCCCGTACTGACGGGAGCCCCGGAGCCAGCAAGGCGCCCCCGGCCGCCGGCCGGCCGGCGGGCGCCGTCCCACCACGCCCGGCAACAGCATCAGCCGGTGGGCGACACCGCGCCCGCCCGGTAGGCGGAGGCATAGGCCTCGTCGTAGGCCCGGTCGCCGATCGCCGCCCTGGCCTGCCGCTCGCCTCGGTCCCGCAGGGCCGTCAGCGAGGGCGCGCCCATCTGCGGCCGGCCCACCGTGCGCCACCAGGCGTGCCCCGTGCCCAGCAGCCGGGCCGCCCGCTCCCCGTCGCCCAGCGCCGCCACGGCCGCGGCCAGCAGGTCCAGGCCCAGCGCGATGCCGAAGCGGTCGCCCAGCAGCCGCTTGCCCTCCAGCATCGCCCGTACGTGCCGTGCGGCCTCGTCCTCCCGCCCCAGCCCCAGCGCGGCCACCGCCAGGATGTAGTCCGCGTAGGCGCGCATCCAGCGCTCGCCCAGCCGCACGCACGCCGCGCGCAGCTCCCGCGCCGCCCGCGTCGCGTCCTCGAAGCGCCCCAGCTCGCACAGGGCGTACGCGGTCACCAGCCGGCACAGCAGCCCCCCGGCCCCGTCCGGCCGCCCGCCGTGGGCGGCGCGGGCCTGCGGACCCGCCAGCTCCAGGGCCCGCAGCGGATCGCCCGGCATCAGCACCGAGGCCGCCGACAGGTAGACGGCCCGCAGCTCCCACTCCGGATCGGCGAGCCGGCCCGCCGCCCTGGTGCACTCCCGGCCGGTGCGCAGCGACACGTCGAACTCACCGCGCAGCACACAGGTCAGCCCCAGGGCCCACAGGGCCTGCGTGTACGCGATCCCCGTCGGCGCGGCCCCCACCAGCGCCCGCTCCAGGAACGCCTTGCCCTCGTTGACGTGCCCGCAGGAGAACCAGAAGAACCACAGCGCCCCGGCCATCTCCAGAGCCGTCACGGAGTCGGTGCCCAGCAGGTGCTCCAGCGCGGCCCGCAGCTGCATGTGGTCCGCGGTCATCCTGCGGTGCCAGTCCACCTGGCGCGGGCCCATCCAGGCGCGGTCCGCCGCGCGGGCCAGCGCCGCGTACCAGTGGGCGTGCCGGTCGGCGACGGTACGGGCCTCGTCCAGCTCGTCCAGCCAGTCCTGGCCGTACTCGCGGACGGTGTCCAGCAGACGGTAGCGGGCCGCGTCGGTGCCGGGGCCCGCCGAGCGCCGTACGACCGACTTCGCCACCAGTCCGGACAGGACGCGCTCCACGTCCGGGGCGGACAGCGGGCCGCCCGCGCACACGGCCCGGGCGGCCGCCAGGTCGAAGTCCCCCGCGAACACCGACAGCCGCGCCCACAGCAGCCGCTCGACGGGCTCGCACAGCTCGTGGCTCCAGCCGATCGCCGTCCGCAGGGTCCGGTGCCGGTGCGGCAGGGTCGGCCGGGTGTCGGCCAGCATCTCGAAGCGCGCGTCCAGCCGGTCCGCGATCTGCTCCAGCGTCCAGCGCCGCATCCGCGCCCCGGCCAGCTCCAGGGCCAGCGGCAGCCCGTCGAGCCGGCGGCACAGGTCGGCGGCGAGCGTTGCGCGCGCGGGGTCGGCGAAGGCCGCGGCGGCCGCGGGGGACGCCGCCAGGGCGCGTTCGCGGAACAGGACGAGGGCGTCGCTGTCGGTGCCGTCCACGGGCAGCGGGCGGACGTCCACGAGCAGCTCGCCGGGGCTGCCGAGCGGCTCGCGGGACGTGACCAGGACCGTGAGCCCGGGGGCGGTCTGGAGCAGCTCCCCGATGAGGTGGCGGCAGGGGCCCACCAGGTGCTCGCAGGTGTCGAGGACGAGTAGCAGCTCCTTGTCCGCCATCCACGCGCACAGCTCCTCGTCGGGGGAGCGGGCGGACTGGTCGGCCAGGCCGAGCGCGTGGGCGACGGTCGGTGTCAGCAGCGCGGGGTCGCGCAGCGGCGAGAGCTCCACCCACCACACGCCGTCCCGGCGGGCGCGGCCGAGGGTGCGTACGGCGCGCAGCGCGAGCCGGGACTTGCCGACGCCGCCGACCCCGGTGAGGGTGATCAGCCGGCCCCCGCCCAACAGGTCGTCGAGGAGGGTCAGTTCCTGTTCCCGGCCGACGAAGCTCGTCGTCTCCGGCGGTGGATTGCCCAGCACGGCGCCCGAGTCTGGCTCAGATTCCCCGTCACCGCCACCGCAGGTCCAGCCGCCGACCGGACGGCGGCGACAACTGCTCGGCTGCGTCCCGTTGTGATCGTCGAACGACCGGTCCGGTGCGGATCGGCCGACCGGGCGCGCGGGTCGTGCACCTGCTGTCAGGGTCCGGCGACGAGCGTGACCCGGCGCTCGGCCGAGTACGCCCCCCAGGTGCCGTCCGGCAGCCGGGCCCGCAGTTTCAGCGCCCATACGGTGCCGGCCGGCTCGGTCACGACCAGCCGGTGCTCGGCCCGCCCGGCGGGTACGCCGCCCGGCCCGAACTGCAGAGTGGTTGTCGCCCGTCCGTCGATCGACAGCTCGTACTCGGTCGTCTCCCGGCCGGTGTCGGGCGGGTCCCACGACAGCGCGACCGCGCCGGGCGAGGCCGTCGCGGAGAAGTCGCCGGGCGCCGTGCTCGGGCCCCGGCCGGAGGCGGGCGCGGTGGCGACCTCCGCCGCGGGGCTGTCGGGCGAGGAGTTGTCGGAGCCGTCCCGGGCCCGGACGGTGAGGCTGTAGACGGTGTCGGGCCGCAGTCCGGTCAGCAGGGTGGTGGTCGCGGACCCGGCGACCGTGTGGATCCGTACGCCGCCCTGGTGGATGTCGTACGCCGTGACCGCCACGTCGTCGGAGGCCGGCGTCCAGGCCAGCCGGGCCGAACGGGCGCCCTGCGCCTCGGCGGTGAGGGAGGCCGGGGCGGTCGGGGGCCGGCGGTCCTCGGGGCGGGCGGCCGGGGTGGTCGCGGTGGCCTCGGTACTGGGCGGCGACAGCTTCCCGGCCGCGTCGCGGGCCCGCACCGTGAAAGCGTAGGCGGTCTGCGGGGCGAGGCCGGTGACGTCCACCATGGTCTTGTCCGCGGGCAGTTCGCGCACCAGGGTCCCGCCCTGGAAGACCTGGTAGCCGGCCGGCTTCGCGCGGCCCGCGGGCGCGTCCCACATCACGTGCACCGAGGTGGCGCTGCCGGCCTGGGCGGTGAGCCCGGCGGGCGCCGGCGGGGGCGGCGCGTCCGCGGCCGCGCAGGCCGTGAGACAGCTCGCGGCCAGCACGCAGCCCACGGCCGAGGCGAGCGCGGCGGGATGTCGCACGAACCCTCCCTGGTAAAGGTCTAGACATGTATGGCACGCGGTGCGGGTGCCGGGCAAGACCCGTGCGGGGCGGCCGTGGACGGCCGGGGAGGGTGCGACCGGGTTCGTCTTCTTCTGATTCCTTCTGTCGTGATTGCGACTTGTTCGCAAGAACAGATGAACGTAAAGCCCCGCGACGCCCTGAGGGCACCCGTCACGGACGGTCAACACCCGTACGGCGGACACCCGATGCGCACGCCGGCACCTCCCCCTGCGCCACCATGGCGCCGGGCTAAGGAGGTTCCCGATGGTGATTTCCCTCTCCGTGGTCGTCCTGCTCCTCGTCCTCGCATGGATCTTCCTGCGCAGCGGCGGCCTGAAGTTCTCCCACGCACTGGTCTGCGTGCTCCTCGGCTTCCACCTCGCCGGCAGCGGCATGGCCGCCACCATCCACGACGGCGTGGCGGCCACGGCCGAGGCGGTGCGCACGATCGAACCCTAGACACGGCCGGGCGTCGGA
This sequence comes from Streptomyces bambusae, assembly GCF_019400985.1. Taxonomy (GTDB): domain Bacteria; phylum Actinomycetota; class Actinomycetes; order Streptomycetales; family Streptomycetaceae; genus Streptomyces; species Streptomyces bambusae_A. The sequence goes on along the minus strand of NZ_WTFF01000077.1, from coordinate 16,497 downwards.
CACCGTTGCCCGTCAGGCACCGTTGCCCGTCAGGCACTGTTGCGCGTTCGTGAACCGTGCCGCTCCTCCATGGACTCCTGCGGCGTACCGACCTACCGTCTGGCACGCGGCGCGATGTCAGACGGTGTGTCAACAGCACCCTGAGCAACCGGAGGACGAGTCCGATGTCCCGAAGAACGCTGGACTGCGCCGTGATCCCGGCCCTCGCCGCCCTCGCGGCGATGTACGGGGTCTCACCGGCCCAGGCCGAGGAGATACCCAAGGCCCCCGGACACCGCCTGGTCAGCCACTACGACGGCAGCCCCGCGGCCGCCGCCCCGCTGCCCGGGCAGGCCCCGCCGCAGCACCCGTACCTCGCGCCCAACGGCCGCAGCGGCATGCACGCCGACGCCGCCGGCAGCGCCACCTACCCCTGGTCGGGCCCGCTCGGCCGGGCCCCGGAGGTCACCAGCGCGAAGACCGCCCTGCTCGGCGGCGAATGCGCCACCGCCACCTTCGACGCGGGCGGCCGCCTCGTCACCGTGTGCGGCACCTTCACCGGCTTCCTGGTCAAGCTGCTCGATCCGGCTACGCTCGCCACCCTCGCCGAGTACGCGCTCCCGCAGCGCTCCTCGACGGTCGAGGCGATCACCTCGCTGGACTTCTCCAAGATCTTCAAGGACACCTCGGGCGGCGCCTACTTCTACCTCGACGACCAGGACCGCGCCGTGCTGGCCGACTCCCGCCAGCACGTCCTGCGCCTCGCGCACCGGCAGCGGCCCGACGGCGGCTGGGAGTTCACCGTCGACGACGACTGGGACCTCACCGCCCACGTCCCGCACGACTGCGTCACCTGGACCAACCTGCGGCCCACCGGCACCTGCGACCCCGTCACCTCCGTCATGCCGGACTGGGACGGCCGCATCTGGTGGGTCACCCGGCAGGGCCGGGTGGGCACGGTGGACCCGCGGACCGGATCGATCCGCTCCGTGCGCCTTGAGGGCGAGGAGATCCAGAACTCCTTCTCGGTCGCCGAGGACGGCGTCTCGATCGTCTCCGACCACGCCCTCTACAGCTTCCGCGCCGCCGCCGACGGCACCCCGCAGGTGCAGTGGCGGCAGACCTACGACCGCGGCAGCGCCGCCAAGCCCGGTTCGGTCAACCAGGGCTCGGGCACCACCCCGGACCTCTTCGGAGACGGCTATGTCGCCATCACCGACAACGCCGACGACCGCATGAACGTCCTGGTCTTCCGGCGCGGCACCGACGTCCCCGCCGACCGCCGCCTGGTGTGCATCGTGCCGGTCTTCGGCCACGGCGCCTCGACCACCGACAACTCCCTGATCAGCTGGGGCAACAGCCTCGTCGTCGAGAACAACTACGGCTACGAGAACCCCACCAGCCTCCTCCTCGGCAGGAGCGTCGTCGGCGGGGCCGCCCGGATCGACGTCCGCCCCGACGGCAGCGGCTGCGACACCGTGTGGCAGAGCCCCGTCCGCTCGCCCTCGACCGTCCCGAAGCTGTCCACCGGCAACGGCCTGCTGTACTTTTACGAGAAGGAGCCCCATGCCTGGGGGATCGACGCCTGGTACCTCACGGCCGTCGACTTCCGCACCGGCGAGCGCCGCTGGCGCCGGCTGACCGGCACCGGCCCGCTCTACGACAACAACTGGGCGCCGATCACCCTCGGCCCCGACGGGACGGCGTACGTCGGCGTCTTCAACGGCATCCTCGCCGTCCGCGACACCCGCTGATCCCACCTGACCACCCCGGTGCTGCATGGATCGCCGCCGTCCGGGCACGCGCGCGGTAGCAGGTGTGCTCCGTGCTGTGGGAGGTGGCGGGCATGGTCCGGTCAGTCGGTATCGACCTCGGGACGACGAACTCCGTGGTGGCCGTCCTGGAGGGCGGCGAACCCACCGTGATCCCGAACGCGGAGGGTGCGCGGACCACACCCTCCGTGGTCGCCTTCGCCAAGGGCGGAGACGTCCTGGTGGGAGAGCTGGCCAAGCGGCAGGCGGTGACGAACGTCGACCGTACCGCGCGGTCGGTCAAGCGGCACATGGGTGACGCCGGCTGGCGCTTCCCGGAGGACGGTGACGTCGACGGGAAGCGCTGGACGGCGCAGGAGATCGCCGCGCGGGTGCTGCAGAAGCTCAAGCGGGACGCCGAGGCCTACCTGGGCGAGGACGTCACCGACGCCGTGGTCACCGTGCCGGCGTACTTCAACGACTCCCAGCGCACCGCCACCAAGGAGGCCGGCGAGATCGCGGGCCTGAGGGTGCTGCGGATCGTCAACGAGCCCACCGCCGCCGCGCTCGCGTACGGCCTCGACAAGGAGAGCGACCAGACCATCCTCGTCTTCGACCTCGGCGGCGGCACCTTCGACGTCTCGCTGCTGGAGATCGGCGACGGCGTGGTCGAGGTCAAGGCCACCAACGGCGACACCCGCCTCGGCGGCGACGACTGGGACCAGCGGGTCGTCGACCACCTGGTCAAGCAGTTCAAGAACGGCTACGGGGTCGACCTGTCCAAGGACAAGATGGCGACCCAGCGGCTGCGCGAGGCCGCCGAGAAGGCCAAGATCGAGCTGTCCTCGGCCACCGAGACCACGATCAACCTGCCCTACATCAGCGCCTCCGCCGAAGGCCCCCTGCACCTGGAGGAGCGGCTGACCCGGGCGCAGTTCGAGCAGCTCACCGCCGATCTGCTGGAGCGCTGCAAGACCCCGTTCCACCAGGCCGTGAAGGACGCGAACATCAAGGTCTCCGACGTGGACCACGTGATCCTGGTCGGCGGGTCCACCCGGATGCCCGCGGTGACCGAGCTGGTGCGGACCCTCACCGGAAAGGACCCGCACAAGGGTGTGAACCCGGACGAGGTCGTCGCCGTCGGCGCCACGCTCCAGGCCGGTGTCCTCAAGGGTGAGGTCAAGGACGTCCTGCTCCTCGACGTGACCCCGCTGTCCCTCGGTATCGAGACCAAGGGCGGCATCATGACCAAGCTCATCGAGCGCAACACGACCATCCCGACCAAGCGGTCGGAAGTCTTCACGACGGCCGAGGACAACCAGCCGTCGGTGCAGATCCAGGTCTACCAGGGCGAGCGCGAGATCGCGGCGTACAACAAGAAGCTCGGCATGTTCGAGCTGACGGGCCTGCCGCCGGCCCCGCGCGGCGTGCCGCAGATCGAGGTCTCCTTCGACATCGACGCCAACGGCATCATGCACGTCACGGCCAAGGACCTCGGCACGGGCAAGGAGCAGCGGATGACCGTCACCGGCGGCTCGTCCCTGCCCAAGGACGACATCCAGCGCATGGTCCGCGAGGCCGAGCAGCACGCCGAGGAGGACCGGCGCCGCAAGGAGGCCGCCGAGACCCGCAACCAGGCCGAGCAGCTCGTCTACCAGACGGAGAAGTTCCTCAAGGACAACGAGGACAAGATCCCCGGCGGGCTGCGGACCGAGGTCGAGACCGCGGTCGGGGAGCTGAAGGAGAAGCTCAAGGGCGAGGACTCGACCGCGATCCGCACCGCCAGCGAGAAGCTCGCGTCCGTCTCCCAGAAGCTGGGCCAGGCGATCTACGCCGACGCGCAGGCCGCCCAGGGCGCCGCTGCCGGTGGTGCGGACCAGGGCGCCGGGGCCCCGCAGGACGACGAGGTCGTGGACGCCGAGATCGTCGACGACGACACGGCGAAGGGCGGCGCGGCGTGACCGCCGAACCGCCCGATACGCTCGCACAGTGACCGAGAACGAGATCAAGCTCAAGGCCATCGCCGCCCTCACGGCGCTGCGCGGCGGCGCCGAGGAGGGTTTCGTCTCCGACCTGCTCGGTGAGGTGATCCCCGACCAGTTCGTCGTACCGGCCGGGGCGCGCGCCGAAGAGGTCGGCCTGTCGGTGCTGGCCCAGCTCTCCGAACCCCTGAGCGCGCTGCTCGCCGGCTTCATCCTCGCCTTCGACGCGGTGGCCGACGCCTACGACGAGACGGACGCGGAGTCGACGACCGAGCAGATCCTCCAGCACGTGGCGCTGGAACTGGCCCGCGACGACTCCGCCTGACGAAGCCTCCCGGGGCCGATCCGTCATGCCCCCGGGGCCGATGCGTCAGGTCTCCAGGGCCGCCGCCGGGGCGGACCCGGCGTGCCCGGCCGCCGGGGACACGGCCGCCTCGTGCCGGACCAGCCCCGCCACATGGTCGGTGATCATGTCGAGGATGCCGGGCCACGCCCGGTCGGGGCCGAGGACAAGGACGTTCAGGGTCAGCCCGTCCGTCATCGCGGCCAGGTAGCGGGCCAGCACGGGGACCGGGACCCGCAGCTCGAACTCCATCCGGCGGCCGAGCTGCTCGATCAGCTCCGTGTACGTGGCCGAGTACAGCTCGTACTGCCGCCGGGCCAGGTGCTCGAAGCCGGGCCGGCGCAGCGCGTACTGCGTCAGCTCGTAGGTGAGCATGTGCTCCCCGGGACGGGCGGACACATGGTCCCAGTAGGCCTGGAAGCCGGCCCGGACGGTCTCCCGCAGGGTGGCCCGCGGCCGGATCGCCCGCCGGACCACCTCGGCGGAGTGCTCGGTGATCGTCGCCATCACGGACTCCAGCAGCGCCTGCTTGGAGTCGAAGCAGTAGTGGAACACGCTCAGCGACACGCCCGCCTCGGCGGCGATCGAACGGGTCGTCGTCCGGGCGACGCCGTCGCGGGTCATGGCGCGGATCCCCGCCTCGGTCAGCTGCCGGCGCCGCTCGGCCAACGGCATCCGCGCCATGGACCCTCCTCTCCGTCCTTCGTGCCTTGGTGCCATGGTGCTTCGTGCCTCCGCGTCGGCGGTCAGCTGCTGTAGACGCCGACCTCGTACAGGGAGTAGCCCCACTGGGTGCCGCGCTGCACCCCGTGGATGCGTACGTAGCGGGCCGGCACGCCGGCGAACAGGGCCGTGTCCAGGCCGCCGTCGCCGCTGCTCGTCGACCACGCCGTCTGCCAGGCCGAGCCGTCCGAGGAGACCTCGACGCGGTACGCCTTCCCGTACGCCCGCTCCCAGTCGAGCGTCACGCGCCGCACCAGGTTGGCGGAGCCGAGGTCGATCTGGAGCCACTGGCCGTCGCTCCAGTCGCTGGCCCAGCGGCTGCCCCGGCTGCCGTCCACGGCCCGCCCGGGGGCGTAGCTGACGAACGGGTTCCACTCCGCGGAGCTGGCGGCGGCCGGCCGGCCCGCGGCGAGGTTCACCCCGGCCTTGTGGCGCTCGGAGGCTCCCCAGGTGCCGAGGTAGGACTCGGCGCCCCGGAACAGGTCGTCCACCACCTCCTGGCCGCCGACGTTGCGGATGTCCTCGATCCAGTCCGGGACCAGGCCGTAGTGCGCGGCCCCGTCGGTGTTGAGGTCCCAGGTGCGCTGCCCGGTGGTCTGCCGGTCGATGACGCTGCCGCCGTCGGTGCTGCGGAAGGGGTACTTCACCGGGTTCGGGGCGTCGGCGCCGCGCGGGCCGGGCCAGCCGCCGACCCCGTTCATGTCGGTGCCGAAGCCGTACCCCACGCCGTACTTCTCACGCAGCGCGTCCGTGCGCCGGGCCTCCGCGCTGAAGCCCTCGGCGCCGTGCATGTACTGGGCGATGAAACCGCCGAGCTTGTAGACCCGCTCGCTCCAGTCCATGTCCATCCAGCTGTGCGAGGAGACCACGCCCGGGTACGACTCGGACTCCAGGATGTCCAGGGCCCGGCCCGCGGCCTTCACGCTCATGTGGTCGACCTCGAGCATCATCTTGCGCTTCATCATGCCGCGCACCGCGTACTCGCCGAGCTCGGTCAGACCGCGGGTGTTGCACCGCGCGTCCGCCGCGTACGAGGGCACGGCCACGCCCGCCGGGAGCTGCTTCTGCGCCTCGGGGGCCGCCGCCAGGCCGATCGGGTTGTCGTGCTGCGGCCCCGTGCACGTCTCGGTCTGCCAGAAGGTGCCGGTGGACAGGAACTGGCCCACGTTGATCGCCGTGCCGAGGGCGCCCTCGTCGAAGCGGACCCCGCACAGGGCGTTGTCGAACTTGTGGCACAGGAACATGCTGCGCACGCCGAGCCGGTGCAGCTCGTCCAGGCCGCGGTCGATGTCCTCCCGGCTGCACTGGGCGAAGTCCAGGATCTGCTTGCAGCCGAAGGGCTCGGAGGTCTCCACGCCCAGCACGACGGCGAGTTTGCCCTGCTGGATCACGTCGCGGGCCTGCGCGGAGTCGGTGACCACGCGGAACCAGCCCTTGCCCGGCCCGCCGTACATCGAGTCGATGTAGGACTGCATCTCGTACGTCTTCTGCGCCTGCAGGCGGATGGAGGTCATCTCGTCGCAGCTGCGGTCCTTGAAGAAGTACACCGAGCAGATGACGCCGTTGGTGACGAGGTCGTTCACCATCACCCGCTGGCCGCCGCGCCACGCCCGCTCGATCCAGGCGTAGTAGTTCTGCTGGTGCGTCAGCGAGTCGTGGGCCGGCCAGTCCTTGAAGGTGGGCCAGCCGTCCGGGTCGTGCTTGCCGTCACCGCCCTTGGTGATGAAGTCGAAGACCGCGAGGGTGCCGTCCGGGTAGTGCTCGGGACAGTCCTTGAGGGCGTCCGCGATGCCGTCGGGGGAGAAGGCCTTTCCGCAGATCAGCCGGCCGCCGAAGGCCTCGTTGGACATGATGTGGTTGTGCGCGTCGACGAAGCCCCGCACCCGTCCCTGGGCGTCGGTCCCCTTGAAGGGCTCGCCCGTGACGTTGACGGCGGAGTCCGGCGCGGGCCGGGCGGCCGGGTTCCACCAGCCCGGTTCGGCGGCGGAGGTGGGCACGGGGCCGAGGGCGAGGGCCACGAGGGTGAGGAGCAGCGCGAGGACGGCGCTGCGCCTTCGCCTGTGGGGGGTGCGTCGCGTCATGGTCATCACTCATGTCGTCGAAGGAAGGCTTCGTGGGTGGCGCACGGTCGGGAGCGCGACGAGAATCCCGACCTCCGCGAGCGGAGTCAAGAGTCCGGGACAGATGACCTGATGTGACGTCAGAATTGTGGCGACTTCGACAGGTCGACGGCGGAGCGGGAGGTCACGGTGATGCCGGCGGCAGCGCCTGTTCCGTCCAGATGGTCTTGCCCGTCCGCGTGTAGCGGCTGCCCCACCGGCTGGTGAGCTGGGCGATGAGGAACAGCCCGCGCCCGCCCTCCTCCTCCGTCTGCGCCCGCCGCATCCGCGGCTGTGTCGGGCTCGTGTCGGAGACCTCGCAGATCAGCGCGGCCGCCCGGATCAGGCGCAGTTCGACGGGGCCCCCGCCGCCGTAGCGGATGGCATTGGTGACCAGCTCGCTCGCCACCAGCTCGGTGGTGAACACCAGGTCGTCCAGGCCCCACCGGGCCAGCCGGCCCGCCACCAGCTCCCTCGCCTCGGCCACCCGCTCCGGCTCCGGATCCAGCACCCAGGCCGCCGTGCCGTCGTCCGGCACGACCCGGGTGCGGGCCAGCAGCAGGGTGACGTCGTCCTCCAGCCGGCCGGGCGCCAGCGCGTCCACGACCTCGCGGCCCACCTCGCGCAGCGGCCGGCCCCCGGGGCATGCCGTCCGCAACTCCTCGCACAGCGCCGCCATGCCCACGTCGAGATCCGTCCGGCCCTGCTCCACCAGGCCGTTGGTGAACAGCGCCAGCACGCTGCCCTCCGCCACCCGCAGTTCCTGCCGCTCGAAGGGCAGGCCGCCCACCCCGAGCGGTGGGCCGGGGCTGAGGTCCGGGTAGGAGCCCTGCCCGTCGGGGCCCAGGACGACCGGGGGCGGATGCCCGGCGCTCGCCATCACGCAGTGCCGGGTGACCGGGTCGTAGGTCAGGTACAGGCAGGTCGCGCCGTACGAGTCGAAGACGCGGTCCCGCGCCCCGGCCCCCGCCGCGTCCTCGTCCTCCTCCGCGTCGTCCTCCGGCCCGTCCCAGCCGTCCCCGCCGCCGTCGGTGTCCTCGCCCCGCTCGTCGACCATCAGCTGTGCGACGAGGTCGTCGAGGTGGGCCAGCAGCTCGTCGGGCTCCAGGTCGAGATCGGCCAGCGTGCGGACGGCCGTACGCAGCCGGCCCATCGTCGCCGTGGCCTTCAGCCCGTGCCCGACGACGTCGCCGACGACGAGCGCGACCCGGGCGGAGGACAGCGGGATGACGTCGAACCAGTCCCCGCTCGCCCCCGTCGCCGCCCCGGTGGGCCGGTACACGCTGGCGGTCTGCACGGCGACGCTCTCGGTCACCGGGGGCGGCAGGAGGCTGCGCTGGAGCCGGACGGCCACCCGGCGCTCCCGCACGTACCGCCGGGCGTTCTCGACCACCAGGGCCGTGCGGGAGGCGATCTCCTCCAGCAGGGACAGGTCGTCGTCCTCGAAGGCCGGCCGGCTGCCGGAACGCCGGACGGCGAGCCACCCGAGGACGCTGTCCCGGGCGCGCAACGCCACCCGAAGCTCCGTCCGGCCCCCGCCGGCAGCACCGCCCCCCGAGTCGCCGCCGCCCCCACCCCCGCTCTCCGGGCCGCCGGCACCATGACTTTCCGGGCCGCCCGCGCCACCGCCCTCCGCATCACCGGCGCCCCCGCCCTCCACGGACCCTGCCGCGGCGACCCGGCGCAGGGCCACCCCCCGGCCCGCCTCCGCGTCCGCCGTCCCCGGCAGCTCGTGCCCGGTCAGCGCCCAGACGGCGACCTCCAGCACGGCCGCGTCCGCCAGCTCGGGCACCAGGACCTCGGCGAGCTGCTGCCCGCAGTCCTCGACGGACAGTGAACCGCCCAGCGCCTCCGTGGCCCGGTGCAGCAGTTCCAGCCGCTGGGTCGCCCGCTGCTGCTCCGTGACGTCCGTGAAAAGCGCCGTCACCCCCATGACCCGGCCTTCCGGCGCCTGGAGCCGGAAGGCGTGCAGCGAGAGCGTCCGCCCCTCCCGGGGGTCCACACGGGTGCGGACCAGGACGTCCGCCCGCGCGACCGGCACGCCCGTCACCAGCACCTGGCGCAGCAGCTCGTCGATCACCGCCGCGTCCCCCTCGCGCACGAAGTCCCCGAGCCGGTGCCCCCGCAGGTCGATGGGCAGGCCGGTGTACGGCAGCAGCTGCGTGTTGGTCCGCACGAGTCTGAGCTCCTCGTCGAACACCGCCAGACCGACCCGGCTCTGCAGGAAGAGCTCCCGGGTGAACGCGACGTCGTGCCGGCCGGCCGCGACCACGTCGGCGCGCGCCCCCAGGACCAGCCACGCGGCAGGCCCGCCATCGCCCTCCCGGCCCAGCGGGGCGATCCGCACGTACGTCCTCATCCGTGGGTTGCGGGGCGTACGCAGGACCGCCTCGCCCTCCCACTCGCCGCTCTCCGGCCTGCGCGTGAGCTCCGGGCGCCGGTCCGGCTCGGCGAGCAGCCCGCGTACGTCCGTCCCGCACAGCTCCCGGGCCGGGCGGCCGAGGAACCGTTCCGCCCCTGGCGTGCAGGTCAGCACGGCACCCGTTTCGTCCAGGACGAGCGCGGGCACGTCCCACACGTCCCAGGGGGCGCCGTCGCCGGCACTGCGCATACACACACCACCCTCACCGAGCGGAACCCCTCAGCAATTGTCCCGCAGGGCCGCCCGCCCCGCCCGGGGCACTGGTCCGCCAGGACCGGGCGGGGCCCGAGCGTCGCCCGCCCGGCCGATAGAGTGCTGGACCAACGGGAGGAGAGCGGGAATGATCGACGAGGGTGCCCAGGCGGCCCGCGAAGCGGACGAGGACGGTCCGTCCGACGGCGAGGCGGAGCTGCTCGGCCGCCGGATCGAGTACCTCTTCACCTACGTGCAGCCCCTGGGCAGGCGCTTCACCCTCCAGGAAGTCGTCGACGGGATCAAGGAGGCGGCCGGCCCGAACGACCCGAAGCTGTCCGTCGGCCGGCTGTGGGCCCTGGCCAAGGGCAAGGCGACCAATCCGACCGTCGGCACGCTCCGCGCGCTGGGCGACTTCTTCGGCGTGCCGCTGGCCTACTTCATCGACGACGAGGTCGAGGCCCGGGTGTCGGCGCAGCTCGCGCTGATCGCCGCCATGCGCGCCAATGACGTACGGTCCGTCGCGCTGCGCGCGGCCGCGGTGGCGACCATGTCCGCGCAGGGCATCGAGGCCGTGCGCTCCCTCGTCGAGGAGGGCGGCGCAGGGCGACGCGGCGCGGCGGGGGAAGGCGCGCAGCCCCTGTAGAGTCGGCCCGGGGGAAGATCCAATACGGCCGGGCGGCCGCACGGCACGGGATCGCCCGGCAGGGGATCTGCCGGCAGGGGATCGGCCGGGACGGGGAACGCGGGGGAACATGGGAAGCGACGACTGGCGCGCGCTTCGGGCCCGCCACGAGAAGCTGATCAGCCGCTTCGAGCTGCCGTACCCCTTCCGGGTCGAGGACCTCTGCACGGCCGTCGCCGAGGAGCGGGGCCGCCCCCTGCAGCTGCTGCCGATGCCCGCCGGGCTGGCCGCCGACGCCGGGGTGTGCGGCATGTGGGTGTCCTTCGGGACCAGCGACCTCGTCTACTACACGGCCGTGACCAGCCGGCCGCACCAGACGCACATCATCCTGCACGAGCTCGCCCACATCCTGCTCGACCACCGCGAGCCGAGCGTCCCGGAGCCGGCGATGCTGGCGCAGCTCTTCCCCGACCTGGACCCGGCCATGGCCGCGCGGCTGCTGGGCCGCGGCGGCCGTACGCATGCCACCGAGCACCAGGAACAGGAGGCCGAACTGCTGGCCTCCGTCATGTGGCAGCACTTCAACGCGGCGCCCGTCGCGGTCCCGACCGCGGCCCCCGACACCGCCCACACGCTCAGCCGCGTGATGGGCGCCTTCTCCCGCAGTACCGCACCGAGGTTCCGTTGAGGCTGTTCGATCTCGTCGTCGCACCACCCCTGTGGCTGTTCGTGCTCTGGAAGGCCCCGGGGTTGCGTGCGGCGCCCCGGCAGGACCGCCTGATGTGGACGATGTGGCTGCTGTGGGCCGTCACCTTCACGATGGGCGTGCCCGCCGTGCGCCGGGTGATCGACGCGGCCGTCGGGCTGGAGAGCTTCACGAACCTGCCCGTGCACATGCTCTCGCTGTGCGCGATGGGCGCACTCTTCGAATTCATCCGGGAGGCGACCGGGACGCGCGAGCACCGCAGGGTGCCCCTGCGCCGGCTCCTGCTGGGCCTGGCGCAGGCAGGCCTGGTCGTCACCTTCTTCGCCACCCCGCTGCCGGACGGGGAGGCCGACCTGGTCACGGCGACCCACTCACCGGTGATCACCGTCTACTGGATGATCTTCCTCGGGTACATCACGTACGGCGTGATCAGCACGATCCGGCTGTGCTGGCGCTACGGACGCCAGGCCGCGCCCGGCCCGGCCCGCACCTCGATGAGCCTGCTCGGGCTGGCCTGCTGCTTCGGCCTGGTCTACGTCGTCCACCGGCTGGCCTACCTCCTGGTAGCGGCCGCCGGCTGGACCGGAACCGGCACCCCCGGCATCGCCGGCACCACCCAGGTACTGCTCGCGTGCACCCTGCTGCTGCTCATCGCCAGCGTGGCCTGGCCGACGCTGGCCGCGACGGCGCAGCGGCTCCGGCTGCGCCGCCAGCTCAAGGCCGTCCGCCCCCTGTGGCAGCTGCTGGCCGAGGCCGTGCCGGACGTCGTCCTCCCGCTGCCGGGAGGCCTGCGCGCGGACATCGAGCTGGTGCGCTACCGCCACGTCATCGAGATCCGCGACAGCGCCCTGACTCTGTCGCGCCACGTCTCACCGGACCAGCGCGCGACGGCCCGCGCCGCCCTCGCCGACGCGGGCGTGGCCGACGCCGAACTCGACGCGGCCGCCGAGGCCGCCCTCCTGCTCTTCGCGGTGCGCGCCCAGCGGGCGGGACGCGAACCCCGCCACGACGAGCACGCCCTGGTGCAGGAGAGCGGCGACCTCGACGCCGAGGCGGTCTGGCTGGGGAAGGTGGCCGCGGCCGTCCGCACCCCCGTGACGGACGCCGTGGCCACCTCCCTGCTCCGGGGCGCGGGCAGCGACACGTACGCCTCCCCCCGCCCCCCGGCCTGACCCTGCGGGCGGTCAGCCCGCCGTGGTCAGGATGTGGGCGTCACCGGTCCAGTCGGTGAGCGGGGCGGGTCGCCGAGGTCGCCCATGCCGAGCGAGCCGTTGGACGTGGGCCGGATCCAGTTGCCCGAGACCAGGGTGTCCGCCCGGGCCTGTGAGGCGGCCGCTACGGGAACGACGGCGGTGGCACCGCGAAGGAATGAGCGCCTGCTGGGCATGGGTCTCCCCCCCGGAAATGTGCTGCATGACGGGAAGCGCCGCTGGTCGGACGGGTCTTCGGGGACCCGGGTGGCGCCGTGCCATCCTCGGCAGAAGTCTGATCGATTGTCAATCTGTACTGAAAATGGCGCGCTTCAGCGTGGGCAAATGAGCCGCTTGTGTAGGCTCGCCGAGCGTCAATCGTTCAGTGAGGTGAAAATTCGAGGGCGGTCCGCCCCGCCGGAGCGGAGGGGGAGTCAGGCGCGGGCGAGGACCGCCACTGCGTTGTGGCCGCCGAAGCCGAAGGAGGTGCTGACAGCGACCGACGACGGGTGGGCGCGGGCCTCGCCGGCGACCACGTCGATGTCCATCCCGGCATCGGCCACGTCCAGCCCCGCCGTGGGCGGGACGGTTCCCTCGGTCAGGGCGAGCACTGTCAGCGCCGCCTCGATGGCGCCGGCGGCGCCCAGCGTGTGGCCGAGCGCCCCCTTGGCCGAGGTCACCGGCGGCCGGTGCGGGAACACCCGGCGCAGGACGGCGGCCTCGACGGTGTCGTTCTGCCGGGTCGAGGTGCCGTGCGCGTTGACGTGGCCCACGTCCTCGGGGCGGACGCCCGCGTCCGCGAGCGCCGCGCGCACGGCCTGTTCGGCCCCGCGCCCCTCGGGGTGCGGGGACACCAGGTGGTGCGCGTCGGTCGAGGCGGCGTACCCGATCAGGTGCGCGAGCGGACGGGCCGCCCGGGCGGCGGCGTGCTCGGGGCGTTCCAGTACCAGCGCGCCGGCGCCCTCGGCGATGACGAAGCCGTCGCGGGAGGCGTCGAAGGGGCGCGACCCCGTGTCCGACAGGGCCCCCAGCCGGGCGAAGCCGGTCACCGTCAGCCGGGTGATGCCGGCGTCGGCGCCGCACACGAGCGCGATGTCGCAGCTGCCGTTCGCCAGCAGCTCCCGGGCCAGGCCGAGGGCGGTGGTGCCCGAGGCGCACGCCGTGCACGTGGACAGGGCGGGGCCGGTCACGCCGAAGCACAGGGCGATGTTGGCGCACACCATGTTCATCAGGTAGCCGGTGAGGAAGTAGGGCGAGACGAATTCAGGTCCCAGCTCGGTGAACCGGGCCATCGCCTGGTCCTGCGTCCGTACGCCGCCCAGACCGCCCCCGGTGACCACGGCGACGCGGCTGCCGTCCCAGGCGCCGGGATCCAGCCCGGCCTGTTCCAGGGCCTGGGCCACGGCGGCCAGGGCGAACCGGTCCGCCCGGTCCAGGCGGGCCGAGCCGCGCCGGCGCAGCACCGGATGCTCCAGCGCGGGCACGCGGCAGCTCAGCGAGACCGGCAGGCCGGCCAGTTCCGGGTCGGGTGCGGCCGTCCGCCGGCCTGCCAGGACCGCCGACCAGGTGCTGTCGAGCTCGCTGCCGCCGGGCGTGACCAGGCCGAGCCCGGTCACGACGGCCGGGGCGCGGGCGAGGGGCGGCCGGGGCGCGGGTGTGCGCACGGCCGCGGGGGCCAGGGTCAACGGCCCGTCCGCCGAGCGGCGACGATCTCGGCGAACTCCCCGAGGGCGGTACCCCGGAGCTCGCCCTCCTCGACCTTGACGCCCAGGGTCTCGTGCACGCAGATGGCCATCTCCACGATCATCAGCGAGTCCGTGAGCAGGTCGCGCATCGGCGCTTCCCGGCGCAGCTCGGCGGAGGGCACCTCGAACTTCTCGACGAGCAGTTCGCCGATCAGGTCGAATACGGATTCCCGTTGGGATTGCTGTTCGGATTGCCGGGCGGATTCCCCCGTGGATTCCTGCGCCGACTCCTGCGCCGACTCCTGCGCTGACGTGGTCACGATTTCCCTCACGGACGTTCTCTGGGACGGGTCCTGCTCGTGCCCACATAAGTACCATGGCGCCACGGGGACTCAAAGTCTGCTATTCGTGGGCGGGTTGGCATTGTGGAGCAGGAGAGAAGAGGATCGATCGTGTCGGAAAGTGCTCCCGATCTGACCGGTGTGGTGGACGTTCTCGACGTGGCGGCGGCCGAACTCCGGCACGTGGGGCGGCTGCTCGGCGAAGCGGGGGAGAGCGTCTGGGACCGGGTTCTCGACTGGCTCGTGGACGACTACTTCAGGGTGGAGGTCCGGGGGTCGCGGAAGCTGCCGGCGGACGGGCCGGCCGTCATCGTCGCCAACCACTCCGGGGCCTGGGGCCTGGACGCGTTCATCCTGCTCAAGGTGCTCACCCGGGGCCTTGGCCGCCCCGTGCACGTACCGGCGGACCCGCTCGCCTTCCGCTTCCCGGTGATCGGCTCCTACGCCCGCAACAACGGGGCGATTCCGCTCGATCCGCTGCTCGGACTGGAACATCTGAACGCCGGGCAGCTCGTCATGTTGTTTCCCGAGGGAATCGCCGGTCTGGAAAAGCCGTTCCGGGAGCGCTACCGGCTCCGCCCGTTCGGTCCCGGATTCGCGGCCACGGCGCTGCGCACGGGTGCCCCCGTGGTTCCGGTGTCGGTTGTCGGGGCCGAGGAGGCGTTTCCCAAGCTCGGCGACATTCCCTTTCTCGCGCGCCTGTTCGACCTGCCCTATTTCCCGGTCACCCCGCTCCTGCCGCTGCCCTCGAAATGGCTCGTCACCGTCGGCGATCCGATTCCGGCGCCCGCGCGGCCCGGTTCGTACGCCGCCCGCTCCGCCGCGGCCCACCGGCTGTGCACCGAGGCCCGGTCGGCCGTGCAGGCGATGGCGGACCGGGACCGGGGCCGCCGGGAGACCCCGTTCTGGTGACCCGTTCCGGTCCCCCGGTCGGGTGACTCGGCCGGGGGACCGGCCGCGCGGACCGCCACGGGCGCGGCCGGGTGTCACCCGTCGTCGGCCACCGCCCGCACCTCGGGCCAGACCAGCGTGGTGGACCCCCAGGCCAACCCGGCCCCGTACGCCGTCAGCGCCACCCGCAGACCCGGCCTCAGCGTGCCGGCGGCGGCCGCCTGGGCCAGCAGGACGGGCACCGAGGCGGCAGCCGTGTTCCCGTACGCCTCGATGTGCGAGAGGACCTTCCCCGGTGCCAGGCCCAGCTCGGCGGCGAGCCCGTCCAGGATCCGCTGGTTCGCCTGATGGGCGACCACCACATCCACGTCGGCGAGCGTCCACCCGGCCCGCTCCACGGCCCGCGTCATCGAGTCGCACATGCCGACGACCGCCTGCTTGCGCACCGCGGGCCCGTCCATCCGGAAGTACGGCGCCGGTTCCGCGTCCGGCGTCGTCGGCAGCCGCTTGCGGGCCCGCGCGCCACCGCCGGGGACCTCCAGCAGATCGGCCTGCGCACCGTCGCTGCCCAGGTCGAACGGCCCGAACGTGCCGGCTCCGCCGGCCGGGCCGGCCCGCAGGACGACCGCTCCCGCCCCGTCGCCGAAGATGGCCCGCATCAGCCAGTCCTGCGGGTCGAGGAAGGCGGTGAACACGTCGGAGGCGATCAGCAGGACGCGGTCGAAGGTTCCGGCGGCGATCATCGACGACGCCACGCCCAGCCCGTAGAGGAACCCGCTGCAGCCGGACGCCACGTCGAACGCCGGCACGTTCCCGAGGCCGAGCCGCGCCGCCACCTCCGGGGCGCCGGCCGGGCAGATCCGGTCCGGAGAGATGGTGACCAGGACGACGGCGTCGGCCGCCACCGCCCCGGCGGCCGTCAGGGCGTGCCGGCCGGCCCGGACCGCCAGGTCGACCGTGGCCTCCCCGTCGGCGACGCGTCGGCCCGCCGCCCCGATGCGCTCGCGGATCCACGCGTCGCCGATCGGACGCCTCCCGCACAGCTCGTCGTTGGTCAGGATCCGCGGCGGCACATACGCCCCGAGCCCCGCGAGGACCGCGGCGCGCGGGCCGGGACCGGACGCGGAGGTCACGCCGTCCCCCGTCCGTCGTCGGCCAGCCACCCCGCCGCTCCGCGTACGTCCGCGGCCGCCCGCGCGCAGCGCTCGGCGTGGTTGAGCAGGACCGTGCGGAACCGCTCGCCCGCCTCGTCCTTGTCCCAGCCGCTGTGTCCGGCACAGGCCTCCAGGCGGGCCGCATGTCCTTCCAGCCGCTCCGCGCTGGCGTGCGCCAGCGCTCCGTACGCGGCGGGCGGACCGTCATGGACCGGTACCGGCACCGCCGTCGGCAGTCCGCCCGCCACCCGCGTGCCGTCCGCCGGGCCCGCGAGGCCGCCGGGGGCCGCAAGACGCACCAGCAGGGTCCGCGGGTCGAGCGTCCCGGGCAGCCGGTGCGCGTCGAGCCGCGGCGAGATCAGCACGGGGCGGGCCACGGCCGCCACCCGGCGCACGACCTCCTCGGCCACGAGC
>NZ_WTFF01000763.1 GCF_019400985.1 Streptomyces bambusae | reverse complement strand
GGTGTGCGCGGCGCCGTGGTCCGGCGAGGTCCCGCAGTCGGTGCCGGGCACGGCGGCGGTGTGCGTGGCCCCGCTGCGCGGCCCGGACGACCGGGCACTCGCCCTCCTCGTCCGGCTGCGCACGGCGGACTCCCTCACCCCGGCCCTGACCACCGGGACCCGGCTGCTGCCGCGCGGGGCGGGTGGTGCGGGCGGTATGAGCGGGGCGGGCGGTATGAGCGGTGCGGGCGGTATGAGCGGTGCGGGCGGGGCTGGAGGTACGGGCGGTGCGGGAGGCACGCGCAGTACGGGCGGCACGGGCGGCACGGCGGCGTCCGCGGCCCCCGGCCGCCCCCGGGTCGCAGGCGTCTCGGAGCCCGTACGGAGCCTCGCGGAGCTCCCCGAAGCCTGGGGCCAGGCGGTCGCGGCGGCCCGCGCGGCCGCGGCGCAGCCCCTGCTGGGTCGCTGCCTCTTAACCCCATCTACGAGCACACGAGACCTGGGCTGAGCTCGGTAGCCGC
>NZ_WTFF01000762.1 GCF_019400985.1 Streptomyces bambusae | reverse complement strand
AAATACAGAACTACCCGCGGTCGTGGTGGCGGGGAGGTTTGTAAAAGAAACAGCTCCGGGTGGGGCTGCCGCCGGGGCTTCGGCGACCGCGCGCCGGCCGTCACCGTCCCGCCGTACCGCCCCGACCTCGTAGGACCACTGCTCCAGCGGCACCCCGGCGGGACGGCCGGACGCCGTCTGCGCCCAAGCGGCCACCGCCTGCCGGACACCCTGCTCGACGGAGGCATCGGGAGCCGCAAGGGCTTCCGGGGCTTCCGGGCCGGACGACGGGGCGCCGGGCGGTGCGACGCAGCCGCCGGCGGCGCCGACGGCTGCGCACAGCAGCACCGCCGACAGCAGCAGACGCAGCAGACACAGCGGACGCAGCAGACGCAGGGGGGCCCGGACCATCAGGCGATGGTACGGCGGGGCAGCCGGCCGGCGGCCGGGCGGGAACCACGACCGCCGGACCGCCGGACCACTGGACCGGTGACCCCGTAGCCCGGCAGCCCGCCCGACGAC
>NZ_WTFF01000761.1 GCF_019400985.1 Streptomyces bambusae | reverse complement strand
CCCCGCCCCCCGCCGGACGAACCCCTCTCCTCCGCGTGAGTGGCTCACGCATGCTCCGGCATGCCGCGACGGTCCTTGTCCCCTTCGGAAGGTTCTCCGTGTCCAACGCTGTCATCCGCCGCATCGCCGCTTCCAAGAAGACCCTCACCGGTACCGTCCTGGCTCTGGGCGTCGCGGGCTCCATGCTCGCCACCGTTCCCGCGCAGGCCGCCCCGATGAGCGCGAAGGCGATCGCCCAGCAGATGATCAAGGACCCGGCCCAGTTCGCCGCGTTCGACAAGATCGTGTCGCACGAGAGCGGCTGGGACCACACCGCCACCAACTCCTCCTCCGGCGCGTACGGCCTGGTCCAGGCCCTGCCCGCGTCGAAGATGTCCACGGCGGGCTCGGACTGGAAGACCAACCCGGCCACCCAGATCAAGTGGGGCCTGGACTACATGAACGAGCGCTACGGCTCCCCGGTCGGCGCCTGGAACTTCTGGCAGGCCAACCACTGGTACT
>NZ_WTFF01000760.1 GCF_019400985.1 Streptomyces bambusae | reverse complement strand
CCCACCGGTCGCCCTACGGGCAGCGACGGTGCAGCGCCCGCGGTGGAGTGGCGGCCGACACGCGTGCCACCCCGCGGGGTCAGCCGAGGGCGTCCCCAGGAGACACCCCGCGCATCCCCCCCCGGCGCAGGCGGCCCCCGGGGTGCGGCGCGGCCAGGGCCCCCCCTCGTCACTGGCAGCGTCGGCGCCGGCAGCACGCGTCCCCGCCAGGGCACCGGCAGGGACGCCCGCACGGCCGGTCGGCAGGGGGCCCACGTCGGCCTGGGCACGCGTCCCCGCAGAGGCAGTCGCAGCGGCCGTCGGACAGAGACCCGCGTCGGCCGCGGCGTCGGCACGCGCCCCCGCCCGGGCGGTCGGCCGAGGACCCGCGTCGCCACTGGCAGCGTCGGCGTCGGCGCCGGCAGCGAGCACCCCCGCCAGGGCACCGACAGGGGCACCCGCAGGGGCGGTCGGCCAGGGGTCGGCGTCGGCCTCGGCCCCAGGCCCAGCCTTTCTCTTTTACA
>NZ_WTFF01000076.1 GCF_019400985.1 Streptomyces bambusae | reverse complement strand
CTTGCTGGTTCCCCCCGCGCGCCGCCCCTCGGATACAAGCACGCCGTCCCGGCCCGGCCCCGTGCCCGGCCCGTACGACGACACACCGCGCGAAGCCCTCGCCACCATCGGCCCGTTCGGACCGGCGGCCCCCGAGCCGCCGCGCCGGCGCACCGTCCCGCTCACGGCGGCCGCCACGGTCGTCGTGCTCGCGCTGCTGGGCCTGGGGATCTACGCCCTGAGCCGCGGCGAGCAGGGCAACGGCGGCAACGACGCCAAGAGCTCGGCCTCGGCGCCCGGTTCGCCGAGCCCGTCCGCCCCGTACCCCAGCCCCACGCCGTCCCAGGCCCAGAGCCCGGGCCCCACCCCGACACCTACCCCCACCCCGACGCCTACGCCGACCCCCACTCCCACGCCCACCCCGCCGCCCGCGCCCTCGCAGCCCCAGGACGGCGGCGGCGAGGGTGCGGGAGGCGGCGGCCGCTGGATCGCACAGCTGTACTCCGAGCCCAAGAGCTCGGGCACCGCCGTCCG
The DNA here is from genome assembly GCF_019400985.1 of Streptomyces bambusae. Classification (GTDB taxonomy): domain Bacteria; phylum Actinomycetota; class Actinomycetes; order Streptomycetales; family Streptomycetaceae; genus Streptomyces; species Streptomyces bambusae_A. Next base: position 25,555 of record NZ_WTFF01000076.1, on the reverse strand, counting down.
CGACCAGCGCCTCGCGAGCATCCGCGCCACCGTCCCCGAGGCCCAGGTGCTGGACAGCTCCCGGTACGCCTCGCTCAACCCCGGCTACTGGGTGGTCTACGCACCCGGCCCGTTCGCCGACGGCAGGGCCGCGCTGTCCTTCTGCGCCGGCCGCGGCCGGACGACGGCCAACCAGTGCATCGGCCGCTGGCTGAGCACGGACGAGGCCGACCACGACTACCAGTGCACCCCTCCTGCCGCCAGCCCCGGCGGCCGCTGCCGGCACGCGTAGCCGGAGGCCCGGCTACAAGCTGTCCAGGAAGGCCAGGGCGACCGTCCACGCCTGCTCGGCGGCCTGCTCGTCGTAGTCCGGCAGGTCCGGGTCGGTGAACAGGTGCCCCGCACCGGGGTAGCTGTGCACCTCCACGTCCGCGCCCGCGCGCTGCATCCGCAGGTACCACGCGGTCAGCCAGTCGTGCGGCTCGAACGGGTCGGGCTCGGCCACGTGCAGCTGCACCGGCAGGCCGTCCACCGCCGCGTCGTCCGCGATGTCCGCCGTGCCGTGCAGCAGGAGCAGCCCGCGCGCCTTCTCGTCGGCCAGGGCCAGCTGCTGGGCGACCGAGCCGCCGAAGGAGAGGCCCGCATAGACCAGCCCCTGGTCCGACAGCGGGGCCGCGGCCGAGACGGCCCGCCTCAGCAGCTCGTCGCGGCCGATCTCGTCCCGAAAGGCCATGCCTTCCTCGACCGTGTCGAAGGTGCGCCCCTCGAAGAGGTCCGGCACCGTCACCCGGTGTCCGGCGGCGCGCAACCGGTCGGCCGCCGCCAGCACCGCGGGCCGCAGCCCGTACGTCGAATGGAAGAGCATGATGTCCATGGGACCCATCGTGCCAGTTTCCGCCGACATCGTTCGGTTACGTTCTCAGGCATGGAGATGGAGACCGTCCTGCGTCCGCTGGCCGTCGTCGGCGGCGTGGTCGTGGTCACCCTGCTCGCGGGGTGGCTGCTGGACCTGTTGCTGCGCCACGCCGACGCCCGGCACGGCGAGACCCCGCTGTGGGGGTTGCTGCGCCGCTGCCGGGTGCCCTTCCAACTGGTGCTGGCGGCCGGGCTGCTGAGAGCCACGTACCGGCAGGCGCGGGTACTGCCCGGCCACGCCGGCGGACTCGGGCAGGCGCTGACCCTGGTGCTGATCGCGGCCGCCGCCTGGCTGCTGGTGCGGATCGCCACGGCGGTCGTGGACACCGCGTACGCGCGCTACGCGCTGGCCAGGGCCGCCGACGAGGCCCGGGTGCGCCGGATCCGCACCCAGGTCACGCTCATCCACCGGGTGGTCACCGCGGTGGTCGTGGTGGTGGCGCTGGCGGCGATGCTGCTGACCTTCCCCGCGATGCGGACGCTGGGCGCGTCGATGCTGGCCTCCGCCGGCGTGCTCGGCATCGTGGCGGGCATCGCCGCCCAGTCCACCCTCGGCAACGTCTTCGCCGGGCTGCAGATCGCCTTCGGCGACACGGTCCGGATCGGCGACACCGTGGTCGTGGACAAGGAGTGGGGGAAGGTCGAGGAGATCACGCTGACCTTCCTGACCGTACGCACGTGGGACGAGCGCCGGATCACCATGCCGGTCTCGTACTTCACCGGCAAGCCGTACGAGAACTGGTCACGCGGCGGCGCGGAGATGACCGGCACGGTGTTCCTGCACGTGGACCACACCGCTCCGGTCGAGCTGATGCGGGAGAAGCTCCAGGAGATCCTCGCCGGCGTCCCGGAGTGGGACGGGCGCACCGGCACCCTGGCGGTCACCGACACGGCCCCGCACACCATGGAGCTGCGCGCGGTGGTCTCGGCGGCGAACGCCGACGACATCTGGACGGTCCGCTGCGCGGTCCGCGAGCGGCTGATCGCCTGGCTGTGCGCGGAGCACCCGTACGCCCTCCCCCGCATCTCCACGTCCCGGGCCGTCGCCGCGCCCGGGACGCCGGACTGAGCGGTCCTGCGTCGGGCCCTCGTGGTCGCTGGTCGCTACGGCGCAGCCGCCCGACAGGCCTGGGCCGCCACGTCCTTGGAGACGGCGGCCTCGTCGAGGCTGGCGGTGCAGCTCGTCTGGTTGCCGATCTGGCCTTGGTAGCACGCCTGCCGGACGACATCCATGGTCTGCGCGCTCTGCTGCCCGCCGTGTTGCGAGACGTACTGCGCGCAGGCCTCCATGTCCGCGTGGGCGGCCGGTGCGGCGAGGACGACGCCGCCGGCGGCGAGGGCCAGGCCGGCGAGGATGCCGGGGATACGAGCCGACGATCGCATGCGGATGCACCTGCTCTCTCGGTCGGTCACGCGATCCGCGAGCACACCGGACCGCGGGCGGGGGCGGCACGGAGCAGGCAGTCCGAGGGGCGACCGGCTCTGCGCATCGGTCACCCTCGCCCTTCCGACGCTAGAACACCGCTCCGGTGCCCGCACGTCAGGCGATCACGCGGCCGGGCCGTCAGGCGGCCGGGCGCTCAGACGGACAGCGGGCGGCGCATCGAGCGGTGCGCGATGCCGGCTTCCTCGAACTCCGGCCCGTACGCGACGTAGCCGAGCTGCTCGTAGAAGCCCAGGGCGTGCGTCTGCGCGCCGAGGTCGACGGCGGTCAGGCCCAGCCGGGCCGCCTCCGCCTCCAGCGCGCGGACCAGCGCCGCGCCCACGCCCGTCCCGCGGGCGGACTTCAGCACGGCCAGCCGGCCCAGCGAGGCGACGTCGGCGGAGCCGGTCTTGGCGACGGCGGCCGGGCCGTGCAGCAGCCGGCCGGTGCCGAGCGGGCTGCCGTCGGGGCCGACCGCGAGGACGTGCACGGCGTCCGCGTCGTAGGCGTCGTACTCGATCGACTCGGGCACGGACTGCTCGACCACGAAGACCTCGGTGCGGACGGCGAAGCAGGCCGCGCGGTCCGCCTCGGTCCGGGCGACGCGGACCTCGTACGGCTCGGGGGCGGGGCCGGCCGCGGGCGACGCCGTCATTCGCTCTCGGCCCGGATCACGTCCAGGGCGTGCTGGAGGTCCGCCGGGTAGTCGCTGGCGAACTCCACCCACTGCCCGTCGGCCGGGTGCTCGAAACCGAGCCGTACGGCGTGCAGCCACTGCCGGGTCAGGCGGAGCCGCTTGGCGATGGTCGGGTCGGCGCCGTAGGTGAGGTCGCCCACGCACGGGTGCCGGTGCGCCGACATGTGCACGCGGATCTGGTGGGTGCGCCCGGTCTCCAGCTTGATGTCGAGCAGCGAGGCGGCGCGGAAGGCCTCGATGAGGTCGTAGTGGGTGATGGACGGCTTGCCGTCCTGGACGACGGCCCACTTGTAGTCGGCGCTCGGGTGCCGCCCGATGGGGGCGTCGATGGTGCCGCTCATCGGGTCCGGGTGGCCCTGGACCAGCGTGTGGTAGCGCTTGTCGACGATGCGCTCGCGGAACTGGTGCTTGAGCGAGGTGTACGCGCGCTCGGACTTGGCGACGACCATCAGGCCGGACGTGCCGACGTCGAGGCGGTGCACGATGCCCTGGCGCTCGGCCGCGCCGGAGGTGGAGATCCGGTAGCCGGCGGCGGCCAGGCCGCCGATGACGGTGGTGCCGGTCCAGCCGGGGCTCGGGTGCGCCGCGACGCCGACGGGCTTCATGATGACGACGATGTCCTCGTCGTCGTGGACGATCTCCATGCCCTCGACCGGCTCGGCCACGATCTCGACGGGCCGCGCGGGGGCGGGCATCTCGACCTCCAGCCAGGCGCCGCCGTGGACCCGCTCGGACTTCCCGACGACGCTGCCGTCGACCGAGACCTTGCCCGACGCGGCCAGCTCGGCGGCCTTGGTCCGGGAGAAGCCGAACATGCGCGCGATGGCGGCGTCGACGCGCTCGCCTTCGAGGCCGTCCGGAACGGGCAGGGTGCGGATCTCGGGAATCGTACTCACCCGTCGAGTATGCCGGACGCCGGGCGGCGGTCCGTCCGGGATCGGTCCGCGATCAGTCCTTGTGGACGGTCCCGTCCGGGTCCAGGCCCCGGAAGGACAGCAGCACGATCAGGATGCCGCCGCACACGATCGCCGAGTCCGCGAGGTTGAAGACGGCGAAGTGGGAGGGGGCGATGAAGTCCACGACGGCCCCGCGGAAGACGCCGGGCGAGCGGAAGATCCGGTCGGTGAGGTTGCCGAGCGCGCCGCCGAGCAGCAGGCCGAGGGCGATGGCCCAGGGCAGGCTGTAGAGCTTGCGCGCCAGCCGCACGATCACCACGATCACGGTGGCCGCGATGCAGGTGAAGATGATCGTGAAGGCCTCGCCGAAGCCGAAGGCGGCGCCGGGGTTGCGGATCGCCTCGAACTTCAGCAGGTCGCCGACGACCCTGATCGGCGGCTGGTGCTCCAGCTTCTCGACCACGAGGATCTTGCTGCCGAGGTCGAGGAGGTAGGCCAGCACGGCCACCACGAGCAGCGCCGTGATCCGGCGGCGCCCCTTGGGCTCCGTGGCCTCCGGCTGCGGCTGCGTCGCGTCGTCCCCGACCTCCGGCGTACCGATGATGCGCTCCGCCTCTGCCACGTGAGTCCCTCGAACTAGCTCGACAACTGTGACGAGGGTACGTCAGGCGGCCCTCGTCAGTGTCGCCGCTCCTGCTTCTGCTTGCACTCCACGCACAGGGTGGCCCGCGGGAAGGCCTGCATCCTGGCCTTGCCGATGGGTTTGCCGCAGTTCTCGCAGAGCCCGTACGTGCCCGCCGCCAGCCGGTCCAGGGCCCGCTCGGTCTGCTCCAGCATCTCGCGGGCGTTCGTGGCCAGGGCCATCTCGTGCTCACGGGTGATGTTCTTGGTGCCGGTGTCGGCCTGGTCGTCGCCCGCGCCGTCGCCGGCGTCCCGCATCAGGCCCGCGATGGCCAGCTCGGAGGCGTCCAGCTCGGCACGCAGCCGCTGCACCTCGTCCAGCAGCTCGGTCCGGGCCTCGGCGACCTCGGCGGGCGTCCAGGGGTCCTCACCGGGCCGTACGGCCAGCTCGCCGGGCTCGGCGGCCTGGGCGACCCCACGGGCCTTGGGCAGGCCGCTCGTGGCGGCCGTGGCCGCCTTCCTGGACGTGCCCGTACCCGTGTTCTTCTTGGCAGCCACGTTCCCCGCTCCCATCTGGATGGTGGACTGGTCGGCGGCGGGCGCCGCCCCCTCGGCCTCGGCCTCCTGGGCGGAGGCCGCCGTGCCGGGCGTCTTCGTCGCCTTGGCCGTCCGGCTGGTCCGGCCCGGCGCCTTCTTCGCCACGGCCTTGCGGGCCGGGGCCTTCTTCACCACGGCCCTGGCCGACGCCTTGGCGGCCTTGGCGGCCTTGGCGGCTTTGGCCGGCGGCCGCTCCGGGGCGTGGGCCAGGGTCTTGCGGGCGACGGTGGCTCCGGTGACGGCGACGTCGTGCACCTCGCCGAAGTCGGCGACATGGGTCGCGGGCGCGTGCGGCAACGTCTTACGGGCCGCGACGGCCCCGGAAACAGCCTCAGAAATCCCCGGCTCCGGCACCCCGGCCTTCGCGGCCACAGCCTTCTTCGCCACGGCGACCTTGGTGGCGGCCTTCTTCGCCGCAGCGGCGGCCTTGGCAGTGACCTCCCCGGCCGCGGCACTCCTGGCGCCGGCCTTCGCGGCGCCGGCGATCTTGCCCGTGGCCTTCTTGGCACCGGCCTTCTCGGCCGCGGCGGCCTTCCCCGCGCCGGCCTTCTTGGCCGCGACGCTCTTGGCCGCGGCCTTTTCGGCACCGACCTTCTTGGCAGCGGCCTTCTTGGCCGCGCCCTGCGGAGCCGCAGCCGCCACGACCGCAGCCCTACCGGCCGCCTTCTTCGCCGTGGCTTTCTCGGCCGCCACCGCCTTCCCCGCCCCGGCCTTCTCCTCCACCGCCTCGGCCGGCACTTTCTTGGCAGCCGACTTCTTGGCGGCCACCTTGACCGCCGCCTTCTTGGCGCCCGCCTTCCCAGCCACGGCCTCGGCCGCTGCCGTCCCGACGGCCGCCTTCTTCGCAGCCACCTTGACCGGCGCCTTCCCAGCAGCGGTCTTCCCAGCCGCCGCCTTCCCGGCCCCAGCCCTCGCCGCCGCCTTCTTGGCGCCCGCCGCCTCCCCAGCCACCGTCTCCGCCCCTACCGTCCCGACGGCCGCCTTCTTCGCAGCCCCCCTGGCCGGCGCCTTCCCAGCAGCGGTCTTCTCAGCCGCCACCTTCCCGGCCCCGGCCTTCCCGGCCACCGCCTCGGCCAGTCCCGTCCCGACGGCCGTCTTCTTCGCAGCCCTACTGGCCGGCACCTTCCTGGCAGCGGTCTTTCCGGCCGCCGTTTCCCCAGCCACGGCCTTCTCGGCCTGCGCCTGCTTGGCGGCCACCTCGACCGGCGCCTCCTCGGCAGCCGCCGTCCCGGCCGGAGCCTTCTTGACGGCTCCCTTCGTCGCAGCGACCTTGGCGGGCGCCTTCCTGGCAGCGGACTTCCCGGCCGGAGCCTTCTTCGCGGCCGTCTTCCCGGCCGGCGCCTTGGCCGCCGGTGCCTTCGTAGCGGCCCCCTTCGCCGCGGCCGCGCCGCCGGAAGCCTTCGCCGCCCCGCCAGGAGCCTTGCCACGGGCCTTCGCCGCGCCCGCCCCACCGGAGGCCTTGGCCGCGGCCTTCTTCCCGGCCGCCCCGCCAGGGGCTTTACCCGGGGCCTTGGCAGGGGCCTCCCCCGCGCCCGCCCCGCCGGAAGCCTTCGCCGCCCCGCCAGGGGCCTTGGCAGGAGCCTCCTCCGCGCCCGCCCCACCGGAGGCCTTGGCAGGGGCCTCCCCCGCGGCCGCCCCCCCGGAGGCCTTGGTCCCGTCGGGGGACGTCCTCTTCTTCGCCACCATGGCCGCGGCCCCTTCACATATTGTGATCTTGCTCGCGAATCGTGCTGGGACGATAAATCGACTCCAGCCCCGCGGCAACGGGGCGCGCATCCGGCGAGGCCAACCTGCATCCGTTGTGCCCAGCTCCGCGCCCGGCGAATCCGCCACCCGGCCCACCCGGGGGCCCGCATCCGCGCATCAGGCCATTCGGGTCACCCCGTGAGCCCCGCGCGCGCCACCGCGAAAACCGGTCTGCCGACCCTCCCCCCGGCCCGTACACTGGTCCCGGCGAAAGGCATGGATGGGGACGAGTAGCGTCGGACGCAGCCAGGAGCGACCCGGGGACGGTGAGAGCCCGGGGGCGAGCGCGACGTGAAGCATCACCCCGGAGCCGCCGGAAGAACACCCGCCCTGGCGGGTCAGTAGAACCGGCTCGCACCCCAATGAGGGGGCCACCGGACCCGTCCGGCGGCCAAGGAGGGTGGTACCGCGGGAGCCGCACGCGCTCTCGTCCCTCCGGACGGAGAGACAGACCCCGCCGGAGGAGACGTAAAGCCCCATGACGAACCCGCCGCAGTACCGCCCGGTACCCGCCCAGGTCGACCTGCCCGCCCTGGAACACGCCGTCCTGGAGTTCTGGCAGGAGAACAAGACCTTCGCCAAGACCCTGGAGCAGTCCGAGGGCCGCCCCGAGTGGGTCTTCTACGAGGGTCCGCCCACCGCCAACGGCATGCCCGGCGCGCACCACATCGAGGCCCGCGTCTTCAAGGACGTCTTCCCCCGCTTCCGCACCATGCGCGGCTACCACGTGGCCCGCAAGGCCGGCTGGGACTGCCACGGCCTGCCCGTCGAGCTCGCCGTCGAGAAGGAGCTCGGCTTCAGCGGCAAGCAGGACATCGAGGCGTACGGCATCGCCGAGTTCAACGCCAAGTGCCGCGAGTCCGTGCTCCGCCACACCGACGCCTTCTCCGACCTGACGACCCGCATGGGCTACTGGGTCGACCTGGACGACGCCTACGTCACGATGGACCCCGAGTACATCGAGTCGGTCTGGTGGTCGCTGAAGGAGATCTTCGGCAAGGGCCTGCTGGTCCAGGACCACCGCGTCGCCCCCTGGTGCCCCCGATGCGGCACCGGCCTGTCCGACCACGAGCTCGCCCAGGGCTACGAGACCGTCGTGGACCCCTCGGTCTACGTGCGCTTCCCGCTGACCTCCGGCCCGCTCGCCGGCGAGGCGGCCCTGCTGGTGTGGACGACCACCCCGTGGACCCTGGTGTCGAACACCGCGGTGGCCGCCCACCCCGAGGTGACCTACGTCGTCGCGACCGACGGGGAAGAGAAGATCGTCGTCGCCGCGCCGCTGCTGGAGAAGGCGCTCGGCGAGGGCTGGGAGGCCACCGGCCAGAGCTTCACCGGCAAGGAGATGGAGCGCTGGACGTACCGGCGCCCGTTCGAGCTGGTCCCCTTCGAGGCCCCGGCCCACTTCGTGGTCAACGCCGACTACGTCACCACCGAGGACGGCACCGGTCTGGTCCACCAGGCCCCGGCCTTCGGCGCCGACGACCTCGCGGTCTGCCGCGCGTACGGCCTGCCCGTCGTGAACCCGGTCCGCCCCGACGGCACTTTCGCCGAGGAGGTGCCGCTGGTCGGCGGCGTCTTCTTCAAGAAGGCCGACGAGCAGCTGACCGCCGACCTCGACGCCCGCGGCCTGCTCTTCAAGCACATCGCCTACGAGCACAGCTACCCGCACTGCTGGCGCTGCCACACCGCGCTGCTCTACTACGCGCAGCCGTCCTGGTACATCCGCACCACCGCGGTCAAGGACGCGATGCTGCGGGAGAACGAGAAGACCAACTGGTTCCCGGAGTCGGTCAAGCAGGGCCGCTTCGGCGACTGGCTCAACAACAACATCGACTGGGCGCTCTCGCGCAACCGCTACTGGGGCACCCCGCTGCCGATCTGGCGCTGCGAGGAGGGCCACCTCACCTGCGTCGGCTCGCGCGCGGAGCTGTCCGAGCTGAGCGGGACGGACCAGTCGGGGCTGGACCCGCACCGCCCGTTCATCGACGACGTCACCTTCACGTGCACCCACGAGGGCTGCGAACTCACCGCGGTCCGCGTGCCGGAGGTCATCGACGCCTGGTACGACTCGGGTTCGATGCCGTTCGCGCAGTACGGCTACCCGTACAAGAACAAGGAGCTGTTCGAGAAGCGCTACCCGGCGCAGTTCATCTCCGAGGCCATCGACCAGACCCGCGGCTGGTTCTACACGCTGATGGCCGTCGGCACGCTCGTCTTCGACAAGTCCAGTTACGAGAACGTGGTCTGCCTGGGCCACATCCTCGCCGAGGACGGCCGCAAGATGTCCAAGCACCTGGGCAACATCCTCCAGCCGATCCCGCTGATGGACCAGCACGGCGCGGACGCGGTGCGGTGGTTCATGGCGGCGGGCGGCTCCCCGTGGGCGGCGCGGCGCGTCGGCCACGGCACCATCCAGGAGGTCGTCCGCAAGACCCTGCTGACGTACTGGAACACGGTCGCCTTCCAGGCCCTGTACGCCCGCACCTCCAACTGGGCGCCGTCGGCGGCCGATCCGGCCCCGGCCGAGCGCACGGTCCTCGACAAGTGGCTGCTGTCGGAGCTGCACACGCTGGTGGCCGAGGTCACCGAGGCCATGGAGGCGTACGACACCCAGCGCGCCGGCAAGCTGCTGTCGGCGTTCGTCGACGACCTGTCCAACTGGTACGTCCGCCGCTCGCGCCGCCGCTTCTGGCAGGGCGACGCCGCCGCGCTGCGCACCCTGCACGACGTGGTGGAGACGGTCACCCGGCTGCTGGCCCCGCTGACCCCGTTCATCACCGAGCGGGTCTGGCAGGACATGGTCGTGGCGGTCACCCCGGACGCGCCCGAGTCCGTGCACCTGTCCAGCTGGCCGGAGCCGGACGCGGCGCTGGTGGACCCGGCGCTGTCGCAGCAGATGCTGCTGGTCCGCCGGCTGGTGGAGCTGGGCCGCGCCACGCGCGCCGAGTCGGGCGTCAAGACCCGCCAGCCGCTGTCGCGCGCGCTGGTCGCGGCCTCCGGCTTCGAGGCGCTCTCCCCCGAGCTGCACGCGCAGATCACCGAGGAGCTGAACGTCTCCTCGCTGGCCTCGCTGTCGGAGGTCGGCGGTTCGCTGGTGGACACGACGGCCAAGGCGAACTTCCGGGCGCTGGGCAAGCGGTTCGGCAAGGGTGTGCAGGACGTCGCGAAGGCGGTGGCCGCGGCCGACGCGGCGGCCCTGTCGCAGGCCCTGCGCGACGCCGGCGAGGCGGCCCTGGAGGTGAACGGCGAGACGATCGTCCTCACCCCCGAGGAGGTCATCATCACGGAGACCCCGCGCGAGGGCTGGTCCGTCGCCTCGGACTCCGGCGCCACGGTGGCCCTGGACCTGGAGATCACCCCGGAGCTGCGCCTGGCGGGCCTGGCCCGTGACGCGATCCGGCTGATCCAGGAGGCCCGCAAGAACTCCGGCCTGGACGTCGCGGACCGCATCGCCCTGCGCTGGAGCGCCTCGGACGACGAGGTCACCACGGCCCTGACCGACCACGCCGCCCTGATCGCGGACGAGGTCCTGGCCACGGACTTCGCCCCGGGCGAGGCCGACGGCGCGTACGGCGACCCGTTCACGGACGAGGCCCTGGGTCTGACCTTCCGGCTGCGCAAGGCGTAGGCACGGCGTAGCCGCCGGTCATCCCGTCACCCGGCCCGGCAACCCTTTCGGGGGCTGCCGGGCCGTCGTGCGTTCCGAAAGGATCAGCACATGGAAAAGCGGATCAAAGGGGCGGCAATTCTCGGAGCCGAAGCGGATCGGGCCGTATTCCTGGACGAGGACGACCTGGTGCACGAATACCGCAGACGTGGCGAAAAGGGTGGTGAATGGACACGGGAAGGAACCGCGCCGCGGCCGTGGCACGACGCCTTCCCGGAGGTGCACCACCAGATCCCGGCGGGTGACCTGGCCCGGATGGCGCTGCTGTTCGCCGACGGCATGAGCGATCTGCACTGGGTGCACTGCTCGCCGAGTGGCGGACAACACATCGTGTGCACGGCCCGGGAGCACACCGCGAAGACCGTCCGGCGCCCGGGGTGGTGGCCGCAGGACGGGGACCACCGGGTGGTCGGGGCGGTCGTCCTGCCGGGGGGCACGGTGCTGTACGCGGCCCAGGGCGCCCTGCACGTGGTCGCGGCCGGGCAACCCGGCAGCCGTACGCTCGCCCCCGCCCCGCCGGAGACCTCCGCGCTCTGCTTCGACGCGCTCACCGGTACGGTCCACTGCTTCGCCGGGCGGGGCTCGGTGCACGGGCTGAAGCTGGGCGGGGACCGGCCCGCGGACCACAGCCTGACCCCGGCCGAGGTCCGGCCGGTCGGTTCCCTCTGGCCCTGACCGGGCCGGGACCGGACAAGGGCCGGGCCCGGGATCCGCAAGGGAACCCGGGCCCGGCCCTGGCGCCGTCCGTCAGGACGGCGAAACGGTCTTGACGATCACCGTCGCGACGACCGTCGTCTCTAGTTGTCGTCCTCGTCGATCAGGAAGCCCCGCATCGGCGAGGGCGCCTGCTGCATCGGCTGCGGAGCGGCCGGCCGGACCGGAGCCATCGGCTGGGTCATCGCCGGGGACATCTGCTGCTGGCCGCCGTACGAGGGGGCACCGCCCATGGGGGACGGGGCGCCCATCGGGGCCGGACCGCCCATGCCGTGACCCATCGCACCGGCCGGAGCCATCGACGGCGCCGGGGACGGCGGCAGCGAGGCGGTGGCCGGGGTCCGCGGCGGGGCGAGGGAGTCGTCGGCCTGGGTCTCCAGCTGGCGCAGCTGCGACTCCAGGTAGGACTTCAGGCGGGTGCGGTACTCGCGCTCGAAGCCGCGCAGGTCCTCGACCTTGCGCTCCAGCGTGGCGCGGGCGGACTCCAGGGAGCCCATGGCGACACGGTGCTTCTCCTGGGCGTCCCGCTCCAGGGCGTCGGCCTTGGCGCGGGCGTCCCGCTCCAGGCCCTCGGCGCGCGACCGGGCCTCGCCGACGATCTTGTTGGCCTCGGAGCGGGCCTCCGCGATCGCCTGGTCGGCGGTCTGCTGGGCGAGCGAGAGGACACGGGCGGCGCTGTCACCGCCGGGGCCCTGGGCGGGCGGCGGCAGCTGCGGCTGCTGCATGCCCATGGGCTGGCCCATCGGCTGCATCTGCTGGCCCATGGGCTGGCCCATCGGCTGGCCGAGCGGGTTCTGGCCGCCCATGCTGTGCTGCATCGGGCCGCCCATCGGGCCGGGGCCCTGCGGTCCGTGGCCCCCGGGGCCGGCCGGCAGCTGGGGCGCACCGCCCGGCAGCTGGGGCGGGCCCATCTGCGGCTGCTGCGGCGGGCCGGATATGGCCGCCGGGACCGGGGCGCCCGGACCGCGCTGGTCCTGCGGCTCCGGCTTGCGCATGCCCTGCTGCTGCTGGCTCTGCGCGGCGGCACGCGTGGCGGCGGCCAGCTTGGCGCGCAGGTCCTCGTTCTCGCGCAGCAGGCGCGTCAGCTCGGCTTCGACCTCGTCCAGGAAGGCATCGACCTCGTCCTCGTCGTAGCCTTCTCGGAGACGGACGGTCGTGAACTGCTTGTTCCGCACGTCCTCGGGGGTCAGCGGCATCTCTTCTTCACCTCTACGTAGTCGTCGGCAGTCGGCAAGACCGAATCGTTCACACGCTTCTCGCAGCTGTGCTCACGAGACTGATCAAGATGTAAACGATGATCATCAGAACGAAGAAGGACAGGTCGAGTGCCACGCCCCCGAGACGCAACGGCGGGATGAACCGCCGCAGAAGCTTCAGCGGTGGATCGGTGACAGTGTAGGTGGCCTCAAGAACGACCACCATCGCCTTCCCGGGTTGCCATGACCGAGCGAACTGGAAGACGTAGTCCATGACCAGTCGGAAGATCAACACGATGAGGAAGCACATCAGCGCGATGTAGACCACCTGCAGTGCGACGCCCATCCCGTGCTTCCCTCTCCCCGTTTGCTCTCGCTGTCCGGCCTAGCTCTGGTTGAAGAACCCGCCCTCCGCGATGCGGGCCTTGTCCTCCGCCGTGACATCGACGTTAGCAGGCGACAGCAGAAACACCTTCTGTGTCACGCGTTCAATACTTCCGTGCAGTCCGAACACGAGACCGGCCGCGAAGTCCACCAGGCGCTTGGCGTCCGTGTCGTCCATCTCGGTCAGGTTCATGATCACGGGGGTGCCCTCGCGGAAGTGTTCCCCGATGGTACGGGCCTCGTTGTAGGTCCGGGGGTGCAGCGTCGTGATGCGGTACGGCTCCCGCTCCGAGACGACCTTGGGCATGATCACGGGGGCGTTCTTCTCCAGATTCGGGCGTTCAGGTGTGATGGATGCCACGGGGGCGATTCGTGCGGGTCGTCCGCTTTCGACCGGCAATGGTGCGGGTTCGCGTTGCGCCGGAGGCTGCACGACTCGTACCGGTTCGTCCGTTACGGGCGGCTGGTGTGCCGGCTGGGGCCGACGGTCCCGCTCCCGGACCGGCTGGGGCTCCGGTTCGGGCTCGAACTCGTCATCGGGGTCGTATCCGGGGTTGTCGTACCGGTCGTCCTCCACGAGGCCGAGGTAGACCGCCATCTTGCGCATCGCGCCGGCCATTCTCCGAGTCCTCCGCTCTGTGGTGGATCGCCCTGCCACCAATGTCCCTGTGTCACTGTCTTCGTGTCACAAAAGTCACCAACTGCCCGCGATCCACGCGGTCTACCCACCCTTCGATGGGAATGACCATATTTTCTGCTGTGGTCCGACTTTCTTCGCGACGTTACCCGAGCCGGGGTCTCGCGCCGAGTACCGCAGTGCCGACGCGTACATGTGTCGCACCGGCCATGACGGCCTGTTCCAGGTCGGAGCTCATTCCGGCCGACACCATCGTGGCAGCCGGATGGTCCGCGCGCAGGCGGGATGACAATTCCACCAGGCGCTCGAAAGCGGCCTGTTCGCGTCCCGCGTACGGTCCGGACAGCGGGGCCACGGTCATCACTCCGTCCAGCCGCAGTCCGGGGGCGGCGGCCACCTGCTCCGCCAACTCCCCCAGCAGGTCCGGCGCCGCACCGCCGCGCTCGCCCCGCTCGCCCGACTCGGCGTCGAGGGCGATCTGCACCAGGCAGCCGAGCTCCCGCTCGGCCTTCCCGGCGGCCGCGGAGAGAGCGGTCACGAGGCGGGCGCGGTCGACAGACTGCACCACATGGGCATAACCCGCCACGGAACGGACTTTGTTCGTCTGCAACTGGCCGACGAAGTGCCAGGTGAGCGGCAGATCCGCGCAGGCCGCCGCCTTGGGCGCGGCATCCTGGTCGCGATTCTCCGCCACATGACGGACGCCCAGCTCCGCCAGGAGTCGTACGTCGCTCGCGGGGTAGGTCTTGGTGACGACGATGAGCGTCACCTCGTCCCGCGAGCGCCCGGCCGCCGCGCAGGCGGCCGAGATACGTTCCTCCACCTGCCGGAGGTTCGCCGCGAGCTCGGCCTTACGATCCGTCATCCTTCAGTCCAACCAGACATATCCGGCAAGCCGCCCGGTCACCCGGTCGCGGCGGTACGAGAAGTGGTCCCGCGACTCCAGTGTGCAGATGGGGGACCGCACGATGTCGGCCACCCCCAGTTCCGCCAACTGCGCGTGCACGCCCGCGACCACGTCGACGGCCGGGGTCCCCCAGCTGGTCTCGGCGTACGCGGCGGGCACCGCCTCGGCGACCGCGGCCCGCATGGCGTCGGGCACCTCGTAGCAGCGGCCGCAGACCGCCGGGCCGGTCCGCGCGACGATCCGGCCGGGTTCGGCGCCGAGTCCGGCCATCGCCTCGACGGCGGCGGGCACCACTCCGGCGACCAGTCCGGGCCGGCCTGCGTGCGCGGCGGCCGCGACCCCGGCGACGGGGTCCGCCAGCAGGACGGGGGTGCAGTCGGCGGTGAGCACCGCCAGCGGCACTCCCCGGCGGGCGGTCACCACCGCGTCCACGGCGGGGATCTCTTCACCCAGCGGCCAGGGGCCGTCGACCACGGCCACGTCCCGGCCGTGGACCTGGTTCATCCAGACCACCCGGCCGGGGTCGATCCCCAGGAACCGCGCGGCGCGCCCGCGGTTCTCGGTCACGGCGGCCGGGTCGTCGCCGACGGCGCCGCCGAGGTTGAGCTCCTCGTACGGAACGGCGCTCACCCCGCCCCACCTGTCGGTGAAGGCGAAGTGCGCGCCGCTCACGGTGTGCTGCTGTCCTATGGTCACTTCAAGAAGTCCGGGACATCCAGTTCCTCGGCCGGGCTGTCCTGGTACGGCCGGGCGGTGGGAACCTGCGGGGCGCCGGCGGCCGGAACCGGCGGGACCTCGCTGACCGGGGCCGGCTCGACCGGGGCCGGGGGCTCCTCGCGCGGGGTCACGCTGCCCAGTCCGCCGAAGGCCGGGCGGGCCGGCTCGGCGGCGCGGACCGGGGCGGGCGGCTCCTCGCGCTTGGTGGACGCGGCGCCGATGACGTTGTCGCGGCGGGCCGGGGGCTGTCCGCCGTCGAAGCCGGCGGCGATGACGGTGACCCGCACCTCGTCGCCGAGGGCGTCGTCGATGACGGCGCCGAAGATGATGTTCGCCTCGGGGTGCGCGGCCTCGCTGACCAGCTGGGCGGCCTCGTTGATCTCGAACAGGCCGAGGTCCGATCCGCCGGAGATGGACAGCAGGACGCCGCGGGCGCCGTCGATGGAGGCCTCCAGCAGCGGCGAGGAGATCGCCATCTCGGCGGCGGCCACCGCACGGTCGTCGCCGCGGGCCGAGCCGATGCCCATGAGCGCCGAGCCGGCCTCGGACATCACGGACTTGACGTCGGCGAAGTCGAGGTTGATCAGGCCCGGGGTGGTGATGAGGTCGGTGATGCCCTGCACACCGCTCAGCAGCACCTGGTCGGCCGACTTGAAGGCGTCGAGCACCGAGACCTGGCGGTCCGAGATGGACAGCAGCCGGTCGTTGGGGATGACGATGAGGGTGTCGACCTCTTCGCGGAGCTCGGCGATGCCGTCCTCCGCCTGGTTGGCGCGACGGCGGCCCTCGAAGGTGAAGGGCCGGGTGACCACACCGATCGTCAGGGCGCCGAGCGAGCGGGCGATGTTCGCGACGACCGGGGCACCACCGGTGCCGGTGCCGCCGCCCTCGCCGGCGGTGACGAAGACCATGTCGGCCCCCTTGAGGACCTCCTCGATCTCCTCGCGGTGGTCCTCTGCCGCCTTGCGACCGACGGCCGGGTTGGCGCCGGCGCCGAGGCCGCGGGTCAGTTCGCGGCCGACGTCGAGCTTGACGTCGGCGTCGCTCATCAACAGCGCCTGCGCGTCCGTGTTGATGGCGATGAACTCGACGCCCTTGAGACCGACCTCGATCATTCGGTTGATGGCATTGACACCACCGCCGCCGACACCGATGACCTTGATGACTGCGAGGTAGTTCTGCGGTGCTGCCACGTCGAAGGCCTCTCGCCTCGATTACGTGTCGCCGCCTCGCGGGCCTGCGGTGCGACGACTGATGCCGAAATGTGGGACGGTCCGAACGCGCCGACCCGAACCCTAACCCTGAAGTTTAGGGTTAAGGATGTGTCTGTTCCTCGGGACTCTCCGAACAGGACACTAAGTCGACAAGTAGCGCGTGTTCAACGAACACGCCGAACCTCCCGTTTTTCTTTTCACCCTATGTGATCACCCATATCGCTGGCCAACCAGGGTGCGTCGCTGTTGGACCGAACGTCAACTCCCGGACACCGCAGGGGCCGTGGGGGCGCTCACGTCGAAGTGGTCAGCCTTGGGCGCGGCTTTCAGCAGGGCGGTCAGCGCACGTCCTTTTGCCGCCCCCTGCTCCGGGCTGCCCCACACCACGCGCCGCCCGCCGGTCAACTCCAGCACCACGGAATCGTACGAAGAGACCTTGAGCCGCACGGTCTGCCCGGCCACGGCCTCGGGGAGGTCCCGCGCGATGCCCACCGACTCGTGCAGCAGCCGCTCCTCGTCGAACCGGCGGCCGCTCGGGGACTGCGCCGCGGACAGTTCCAGGACCGGTACGCCGGCGGGCGCCTGTCCGACCGTGTCGAAACGCACACCCGAAGCGTCCACTTCGACGAAGTCCTTGCCCTTGCCGATGAGCAGGACGGGTCGGCGTTCCGTCACTTTCAGCCCGATTCCGTGCGGCCAGGCACGCACCACATCGACCGATTCGATGCGGGGCAGACGGCCGCGCAGCCGCATCCCGATCTCCTCGGTGTCCACGGACGCCAGCGGGGCCCCGACGGGCACCTGGGCGGCGCCGAGCACCTGTTCGGGGGTGAGCACCTCGGTGCCGGTGGCGGTGACCTTCTCCACCCGCAGCCAGTCGGAGCCGTAGAACACCCAGCTGCCGCTGCCGGCCAGCAGGACGGCGGCGGACAGGGCCGCCAGCACCGGGCCCCGGCGCAGTACGCCACCGGGGCCCAGGGGGCCGGATCCCCTCGACGACTTCGACGACTTCGACGGCTTCGACGACTTCGCTCCGGCCACTTCGGTGCCTCCTGCGTCAGCTGTTCCTACGGGCGGCGATCGCCTCGTAGACCATGGCGACCAGCAGCTCGTCGGCGTCCCGGCGGCCGAACTCGGCCGCGGCGCGGGACATCTCGTACAGCCGGTGCGGGTCACCGAGCACCGGGAGGACCTGGCTCTGCACCCACTCGGGGCTCAGCTCCGCGTCGTCCACGAGCAGGCCGCCGCCCGCCTTGACCACCGGCTGGGCGTTCAGCCGCTGTTCGCCGTTGCCGATCGGCAGCGGCACGTACGCGGCGGGCAGCCCGACGGCGGAGAGCTCGGCGACGGTCATCGCGCCCGCGCGGCACAGCATCATGTCGGCCGCGGCGTACGCCAGATCCATCCGGTCCAGGTACGGTACCGGGACGTACGGCGGCATCCCGGGCATGTTGTCGACACGCGGGACCTCGTTCTTCGGGCCGACCGCGTGCAGGATCTGGATCCCGGAGCGCTGGAGGGTCGGCGCGACGGCCTGGACGACCTCGTTGAGCCGGCGCGCGCCCTGCGAGCCGCCCGACACCAGCAGCGTCGGCAGGTTGGGGTCGAGGCCGAACGCGGCCCGCGCCTCGGGACGGACCGCGGCCCGGTCGAGGGTGGCGATGGAGCGGCGCAGCGGGATGCCCACGTAGCGGGCGCCGCGCAGCTTGCTGTCGGGCGTGGAGACCGCCACGGCGTGCGCGTAGCGGGAGCCGATCTTGTTGGCCAGGCCCGGCCGCGCGTTGGCCTCGTGGACGATGATCGGCACGCCGAGCCGCTTGGCGGCCAGGTAGCCGGGCAGCGCCACGTAGCCGCCGAAGCCGACGACGCAGTCGGCCTTCGTGCGCTCCAGGATCTGCTCGGCGGCCTTGATGGTGCCGCGCAGCCGTCCCGGGACGGTGATCAGCTCGGGCGTGGGCTTGCGGGGCAGCGGCACGGCGGGGATCAGCCCCAGCTCGTAGCCGCGCTCCGGGACCAGCCGGGTCTCCAGTCCGCGCTCCGTACCGAGGGCCGTGATGCCCACGGTGGGGTCCTGCCTGCGCAGGGCGTCCGCGAGGGCGAGCGCCGGCTCGATGTGGCCGGCGGTCCCCCCACCGGCGAGTACGACATGCACCGAAATTCACCGCTCTCCGGACGGACGCCTCAGGACGCGCCGTCTCATCGACTTACCAATCAGCCCTGCCCGCTTCCAGCCGAACTTCGGCTGTCGCATCGCGAGCGCCGCGCGCGCCGCCGGCTCCTCCCGCGCGAAGGCGATGAGCAGTCCGACCGCGAACATGGTCGGCAGCAGGGCGGACCCCCCGTAGGAGAACAGCGGGAGCGGGACTCCGGCGATCGGCAGCAGACCGAGCACCGCACCGATGTTGATCACGGCCTGCGCCGTGATCCAGGTGGTCACGCCTCCCGCGGCATACCTGACGAAGGGATCCTCCGTGCGTCCGGCCACGCGGATACCCGCATAGCCTAGAGCCGCGAACAGGGCGAGTACCGACAGCGTCCCCGCCAGGCCCAGTTCCTCCCCGGTGATGGCGAAGATGAAGTCGGTGTGGGCTTCGGGCAGTTGCCCCCATTTTTCCACACTCGCGCCGAGACCGGAACCGAACCATCCGCCGGACGCGAGGGCGTAGATCCCGTGTACGGCCTGCCAGCACATGTCGCCTTTGCCCGGATCGGTGGCGCCCAGGCAGGCGAGCCGCTCCATGCGGTGCGGACTGGTCCTGATGAGCACCGCGACGATCACACCCGCGAAGGCGAGCACCCCGACGAACAGCCGGGTCGGCGCCCCCGCGAGCCACAGCAGGCCGAAGAGCACGGCGCTGAGGATCATCGCCGTGCCCATGTCCCCGCCGAGCATGATGAGCCCGAGCAGCAGGAAGGCCACCGGGACCAGCGGCACCAGGAGGTGCTTCCACTGGCTCAGCAGCCCCTTGTCGCCCTTGCGGGCCAGCAGGTCGGCGCCCCACAGGATCAGCGCCAGCTTGCCGAACTCGCTGGGCTGGAGCATGAACGGGCCGCCCAGCGAGATCCAGTTCTGGTTGCCGTTGACCGACTTCCCTATCCCCGGGATCTGCACGAGGACCATGAGGAACAGGGTGGCGGCCAGCACCGGGTACGACAGTGCCCGGTGCAGCTTCACCGGCATCCGCGAGGCGGCCAGCAGCAGCCCGGTGCCCAGCAGGGCGGCCACGAACTGCTTCTTGAAGAAGTACGCGTCTCCCAGGCCCAGCTGGAGCGCCTTGATCATGGACGCCGAGTAGACCATCACCAGGCCGAGCACGGTGATGAGCAGCGCACTGCCGAAAATCAGGTAATACGCCGTGAGGGGGCGGTCCCAGGCCCGGCGCAACTGCCGCTGGGTACGCCGCAGCCGCTCCAGGGGCCCGCGCCGGGCGGGCCCCTTCGGCCTCGGTGCGGGCCGTCTGCGGCCCTGCGTCCGCACGGCGGACGGCCGCCGCCCGGACAGGACTTGCTTGGCCGGCATCTGTGTCTTCCCCTCCACTCCTGCGAGCAGCCGGTCAGACAGGGCCCCTGCCCCGGACCCGGGCGACCTAGGCGCTCTCCGCGGCCAGTTGGCGCACCGCGTCGGCGAACGCGTCTCCGCGCTTGTTGTAGTTCGCGAACATGTCCATCGAGGCGCAGGCGGGCGCCAGCAGGACGGTGTCGCCGGGCTCCGCGAGCCGGGCCGCTTCCCGGACCGCCGCGAGCATCGCCCCAGTGTCGGTCCGGTCGAGGTCCACGACCGGGACCTCGGGGGCGTGTCGCGCCAGCGCGTCCCTGATCAGCGCCCGGTCGGCGCCGATCAGCACGGCCGCGCGCAGCCGCTTGGCCGAGGCGCGCACCAGGTCGTCGAAGGCCGCGCCCTTGGCCAGGCCCCCGGCGATCCAGACGATCGGCTCGTAGGCGGCCAGCGAGGCCTCCGCGGCATGGGTGTTGGTCGCCTTGGAGTCGTCGATGTACGTGACCCCGCCGACCTCGGCGACGTACGCGATGCGGTGCGCGTCGGGGCGGAAGGCGCGCAGGCCGTCGCGGACCGCGCGCGGCTCCACGCCGTAGGCCCGGGCGAGAGCCGCGGCGGCGAGGGCATTGGCGATGTTGTGCGGGGCCGGCCCGGGGGCTGCCGGGTCGGTCCCCCGGGACGCCGCGGCGACGTCGGAGACCTCGGCGAGCTCCTGGGCGTTCTTCTGCCGGTTCTGGACGAACGCGCGGTCGACCAGGACGTCGCCCACCACGCCGAGCATGGAGGGGCCGGGGGCGCCGAGGGTGAAGCCGATGGCACGGCAGCCCTCCACGACGTCGGCCTCCTCGACCAGGCGCTCGGTGGCCGGGTCGGCGACGTTGTACACGCAGGCGACCTGGTTGCCCTCGTAGATCCGGCCCTTGTCGGCGGCGTACGCCTCCATGCTGCCGTGCCAGTCGAGGTGGTCGGGGGCCAGGTTCAGCACGGCCGCGGAGTGGGCGCGTACCGAGGGGGCCCAGTGCAGCTGGTAGCTGGACAGCTCCACGGCCAGCACGTCGTACTCCTCGTCGCCGAGGATCACGTCGATGATGGGGGTGCCGATGTTGCCGACGGCGGCGGTGCGCAGGCCGGCGGCCGTCAGGATCGACGCCAGCATCTGGGTGGTGGTCGTCTTGCCGTTCGTGCCGGTGATCGCCAGCCAGTCGGCCGGGGCCGTGTGCGCTGCGTCGGCGCCGACGGCTCCGGCGGCCGCGGCGCGGCGCAGGGCCCCGAGCTCACGCAGCCGCCAGGCGATCTCGACGTCGCCCACGACGTCCACGCCGGCCGCGGCGGCCGCCGTGAACAGCGGGCTGCCCGGCTGCCAGCCGGGCGAGGTCACGACCAGCTCGGTGCCCTCCGGCAGGACGTCCCCGGCGCGGGAGCCGTCGGCCAGGTGCCCGAGGCGGGTCTCGATGCCCAGTTCGGCCAGCTCCGCGGCGCGCGCCCGGTGCGCGTCGCCGTCGCCGTTGTCGACGACGGTCACGGCCGCCCCGAGCCGGGCCAGCGCACGGGCGGCGCTGATGCCGCTCACGCCGAGCCCGGCCACGGTGATGCGCCGCGGCAGCCCGTAGCGCGCGAGGGCGTCGGGCCCGGACACGGCCATCGGCCCCGGGTCGTCCGTCATGCCCGCCGCGGGCGAGTTGGTGCTCACTTTTCGGCTGCCCATCCGGCGTAGAAGATTCCGAGGCCCACGATGACGCACATGCCCTGGATGATCCAGAACCGGACCACGACCAGGACCTCGGACCAGCCCTTGAGTTCGAAGTGGTGCTGGAGCGGTGCCATCCGGAAGACCCGCTTGCCGGTGAGCCGGAAGGAGCCGACCTGGATGACCACGGACAGGGTGATCAGGACGAAGAGGCCGCCCAGCAGCGCGATCAGCAGCTCGGTGCGGGAGCAGATGGCCAGACCCGCCAGCGCGCCGCCGAGGGCGAGCGAGCCGGTGTCACCCATGAAGATCTTGGCGGGCGAGGTGTTCCACCACAGGAAGCCGAAGCAGGCACCCATCAGGGCGGAGGCGACGACCGCGAGGTCGAGCGGGTCGCGGACCTCGAAGCAGGCCGCCGGGTTGGTCAGCGTCGCGGCGTTGGCGCAGGACTCCTGGAACTGCCAGACGCCGATGAACGTGTAGGCGCCGAAGACCATCACGGAGGCGCCGGTGGCCAGGCCGTCGAGGCCGTCGGTGAGGTTCACGCCGTTGGACATCGCCAGGATCATGAACAGGGCCCAGACGACGAACAGCACCGGGCCGATCGACCAGCCGAAGTCGCTGACGAACGACAGCTTCATGGACGCCGGGGTGTTGCCGCGGATGTCCTTGAACTGCAGTGCCAGCACGGCGAAGGCGACGCCGACGATCAGCTGGCCGGCCATCTTGGCCTTCGCCCGCAGACCCAGCGAGCGCCGCTTGACGATCTTGATGTAGTCGTCCAGGTAGCCGACCAGGCCCATGCCCGTCATCAGGAAGAGCACCAGCAGGCCGGAGAAGGACGGCTCGCTGCCGGTCAGCACCTTCGTCAGGGCGTACGCGGCGAGCGTCGCCAGGATGAAGGAGATGCCGCCCATGGTGGGCGTGCCCTTCTTCCCCGCGTGGCCGCGCGGGCCGTCGTCGCGGATGAACTGGCCGTAGCCCTTGCGGGCCAGCAGTTTGATCAGCAGCGGGGTGCCGATGATGGTCAGGAACATACCGATGACACCCGCGAACAGGATCTGCCTCATCGGCCGGCGACCTCGCCTTCCAGCAGCGCCTGTGCGACCCGCTCGAGACCGGCCGACCTGGATGCCTTCACCAGCACGACGTCTCCCGGGCGCAGTTCACTGCGCAACAGGTCGACCGCCGCCTGCGCGTCGGACACGAGCACCGACTCCTCACCCCACGAACCCTCGTTATATGCGCCCAGTTGCAGCCAGGACGCTTCCCTGCCCCCGACTGCCACGAGCTTGCTCACGTTGAGCCGGACGACAAGTCGTCCGACCGCGTCGTGCTCGGCGAGCGAGTCGTCACCGAGCTCGGCCATGGGACCGAGCACCGCCCACGTGCGGCCCCCGTTCGCCTGGGCGGCGCCGCCCATCGCGGCGAGCGCGCGCAGTGCGGCCCGCATGGACTCGGGGTTCGCGTTGTAGGCGTCGTTGACGACCGTCACGCCGTCGGCCCGCTCGGTGACCTCCATCCGCCAGCGGGACAGCGTGCCCGCTGCGGAGAGCGCGGTGGCGATCTCGTCGACGGACATGCCCAGCACATGGGCGACGGCGGCCGCGGCGAGCGCGTTCGACACGTGGTGCTCACCGTACAGCCGCAAGGTCACGTCGCTGCACCCGGTGGGTGTGTGCAGTGTGAAGGAAGGCTGTCCCTGGGGCGTCATCCGGACATCCGTGGCCCGTACGTCGGCGTCCTCGGCCTCGCCGAACAGGACGGTACGGGCCTTCGTACGCGCGGACATGGCTCGGACGAGGAGGTCGTCGGCGTTGAGGACGGCGACCCCGCCATCGGCCTCGCCGGGCAGGGCCTCGACCAGCTCGCCCTTGGCCTCGGCGATGGCCTCGCGGCCGCCGAACTCGCCGATGTGGGCGGTGCCGACGTTGAGCACCAGGCCGATGCGGGGCGGGGTGAGGCCGGTGAGGTAGCGGATGTGGCCGATGCCGCGGGCGCCCATCTCCAGCACCAGGTGCCGGGTCTCCTCGGTGGCGCGCAGCGTCGTGATCGGCAGGCCGATCTCGTTGTTGAGGTTCCCCGGCGTCCACACGGTCGGCGCGTGGTGCTGGAGGACCTGGGCGATGAGGTCCTTGGTGGAGGTCTTGCCGGCCGAGCCGGTCAGGGCCACCACGTCGACGCCGGTCCGGGCGACGACCGCGCCGGCCAGCGCGCCGAGCGCGGCGACGACGTCGTCGACGACGACGGCGGGCACCCCGACGGGCCGGGCGGCCAGCACGGCGAGGGCGCCGGCGGAGACCGCGGCCCGGGCGTAGTCGTGGCCGTCGACGTGCTCGCCGACGAAGGCGGCGAAGAGGCTGCCGGCCGCGACCTGGCGGGAGTCGAACACGACCGGTCCGGTGACCGTCGCGGACGGATCCGGTATGTCGTGGAGCTGCCCGCCGGTGATGTCGGCAATCTCGGCGAGGGAGAGGGGGATCAAGGGGTCACCTCGGCCTGTCGGGCGTGCGGTTTCGGGTCGGTGCCGGCTGCGGTGCGGCGGGCGGCCTGGTCGGCCTCGATCGCGGCGCGCAGGACGGCGCGGTCGTCGAAGGGGCGGACCTGGCCGGCGGTCTCCTGGCCCTGCTCGTGGCCCTTGCCCGCGACGAGGACGGTGTCGCCCGGCTCGGCGCGGGCGACGGCGGCGGCGACGGCCGCGGCGCGGTCGGCGTCCACCAGGACGGTGCCCCGCTCGGCGGCGGGCACGGACGCGGCGCCCTCCAGCATCGCCACGAGGATCTTGAGGGGGTCCTCGGAGCGCGGGTTGTCGGAGGTCAGGACGGCGGTGTCGGCGAACCGGGCCGCCGCGGCGCCCATCGGGCCGCGCTTGGTGGTGTCGCGGTCGCCGCCGCAGCCGAGCACGATGTGCAGCTTGCCCGCGGTGACCTCGCGCAGGGCGCGCAGGACCGATTCGACGGCGTCCGTCTTGTGCGCGTAGTCCACGACGGCCAGGTACGGCTGGCCCGCGTCGACGCGCTCCAGCCGGCCGGGCACGCCCGGTACGGCGGCGACGCCGTCGGCGGCGGTCTGCGGGTCCAGGCCGGCGGTGGCGAGGGTGACGATCGCGGCGACGGTGTTGGCGACGTTGAACGGGCCGGGCAGCGGGGCGGTGGCGGCGATGCGCTGCCCCTCGGGGCCGACCAGGGTCAGGGTGGAGTCCATGTGCCCGCTGACCACGTCCTCGGCGCGCCAGTCGGCGGCCGGGTCGCCGGCGGCGGAGAAGGTGACGACGGGGACGGTCGACTCCTTGGCGAGCCGGCGGCCGTACTCGTCGTCGATGTTCACCACGCCCAGGCGGGCCCGGGCCGGGGTGAACAGCTGGGCCTTGGCCTGGAAGTAGTCCTCCATGCCGGTGTGGAACTCCATGTGCTCCGGGCTCAGGTTGTTGAAGACGGCGACGTCGAAGACGCATCCGTCGACCCGGCCGAGCCTCAGGGCGTGGCTGGAGACCTCCATGGCGACGGCCTCGACGCCGCGTTCGCGCATGACCGCGAACAGCGCCTGGAGGTCGGTGGCCTCGGGGGTGGTCCGCTCGGACTTGATGCGCTCGTCGCCGATGCGCATCTCCACGGTGCCGACGAGTCCGGTGGTGCGTCCGGCCCCGCGCAGGCCGCCCTCGACCAGGTAGGCCGTGGTGGTCTTGCCGGAGGTGCCGGTGATGCCGATCTGGAGCAGTGCCTCGCCCGGCCGGCCGTAGATCGTGGCGGCGAGCTCGCCCATCCGGCCGCGCGGGTCGGCGACGGCCAGTACGGGCAGGCCGGTCGCGGCGGCGCGCTCGGCGCCGGCGGGGGTGGGCGGGGCGGCACCCGGGTGATGAGCTGCGGCTGGAGGGCCGTACAGGCGGGTGCGGCGGCCCGGGGTCCCCTTGCGCCCTTACTCGCCTGTGCGGCGCGCGTGGGCGCCGCACAGGTCCTCTCCGTCCCGCTCCATGCCCTCCGCGCGGCTACGCGCCCTTCAGGAGGGCGCGTATCGGGTGCCAGAGCTCCTCGACGTCGTCGGGGACCGTCCGCCACAGCAGGC
>NZ_WTFF01000759.1 GCF_019400985.1 Streptomyces bambusae | reverse complement strand
GTCACGGGCTCCGCCGGGGCCTCGGGCGCCACGGCTTCGGCCACGGCCACGGCCTCGACGGCCACAGCCTCGCCGGCCGCGGCCACGATCTCCGGGGCCAGGGCCTCGGGGACCACGGCCTCCGGGGCCCCGGCCTCGTCGGACGGCAGTGGAGCTACGACGTCCTGCGGGGCCGGTACGGGCTCGGGTGCCGGCGCGGCGGGGACGGGCTCCGGGATCAGCCGGCCGAGGAGGCTCTCGGACGCCGCGGGGTCGGGCGTGACCAGCTGGCCCGGCTCGGCGGGCGCGGGGACCGGCTCGGGCAGGGCGGCACCGGCCACCGGCTCCGGGGTCCACGGGGCACCGCCCTGCAGCGGGACCTCGGTCACCGGCAGGCCGGGCGCGGCGGCCACGGGCTGCGCGGACACGTCGAGGTACTCGGGGCCCAGGGTCGGCGGACCGGCCTGGTGCAGCGGCGCGACCGGGGTCGGGGTCTGCGGCGCGGCCGGGGCGACGGGGGCCGGGGT
>NZ_WTFF01000758.1 GCF_019400985.1 Streptomyces bambusae | reverse complement strand
CGACTGTACCCGCCCCTGCCCCCCGGCTCATTCTCCCCCGTCGCGGACCCACACGCGGGCAGCGCGTCGGCGCTGGCGCGAGTGCGGCCGCTCGGACGCTCGCTCATGACCCCCCCACCCCGCTCGAGGCTCTCCGCCGGTCTCCCTGCCCCGCGATCGACGCGCCCCGGCACCGGCCCCTGGCTCGCGGTTGGTTCCCCCTCCCCCCCCATCGCGTACTCCGCCCCCCCCACGACGCCGCGGGGGTGGGGCCCGCAGGTGGGGCGGGGCGCGCGGGGGACTCCCGGGGCGTCGGGGGCACCCCTCACCCCTCCCCAACGGGCCCCCGCCCGACCCGCGGGGGCGCCTGCCCGGTGTGCGCGCCGCGCCGGGCAACGAGACCCCCCCCCCCCTCCCCTCCTGAATCCCCGTGGCCCCCCCCCTGGTCCGCCCCCCCCCCGGCCCCCCCGCGCCGCCCCGCCACTGGGAGCCTGCCGGCACCGCGCTGGTCACCGGCGGCACCGGCGGCC
>NZ_WTFF01000757.1 GCF_019400985.1 Streptomyces bambusae | reverse complement strand
CCACCGTCTGCCCCGCGGGGCTGCGGCGTCAGGCGCCGGCGGCAGAGGGCTACGCCTGCGCCATCGCCGCCCCGCACCACCCCACCCTGGCCCCCGCCCAGGACGCCGTCCCGGCGGGCCCCGCCGTACCCATCCTCCGCCTGACGGCCTCCCTCTGCACCCCGGGCCACCCCGCGGCGCAGGGACCCCCGGGCGGCCAGGGCGGCGTGGGCAGTGCCCGCGAGGCGCCGGGCGAGCGGGGCGTCCGTAGCGAGGGCCGGGTGGGGACCGGGGCCGGTGTCGGTGGCGGTGGCGGTGCCGGTGGTCGTGCCGGTGGTCGTGCGGCTGCTCTTGATGACCTTGGAGTTCTCGTTGCCCGGGGAGAGCGTGCTCTGCGTCGGGACGGTCGAGGTGCCGCCGGGCGCTGTTTGGGTGACGCCGGTCCAGCCGATGCCGTAGAAGGCGATTCTCAGGTTGATCTTGTATCCGTAGACGCGGTTGCGCGTGAGCTTGGTTATCGCGGTCTCGGAG
>NZ_WTFF01000756.1 GCF_019400985.1 Streptomyces bambusae | reverse complement strand
CGTATGGAGTGGCGCGCACCACAGGGGGTAAAGAGCAGAGCCCCCGGCCCCCCGGCCCGCACCCCGCCCCGCCGCGGCCCGGTCCCGGCCCGGCCCGCCCCCGCCGAGCCGGGCCACGCCGTGCAGGGCCGGCAGCTCGAAGCCGGTGAGCCCGGCGGCCCGGGCCCCGTCGGCGACCGTCCGGGCCAGTTCCACCGCCCGGGTCACCCGGCCGCCGGCGGCCGCGACCCAGGGCCGGGCCAGTTCGGTCCACTGGTCGAAGACCACGGGGGCGCCGGCCGCACCCCGGTCGGCCGCCGCCAGATGGGCCTCGGCGCGGACCGCATCGCCCGTGAGCGCGGCCGCGTGCGCCGCGCCGCCCAGGTGGGAGGTGTCGTGGTAGCCCGGCCCGCGGGCGGCGATGCCCGCCCGGAACCGCTCCAGGGCGGGTCCGGGACCTGGCTCTTATACACATCCGACGCTGCCGACGGTCTTGCGCGGCGATATCGTGCTGCGTGTGGCTATGTGTAGAGCA
>NZ_WTFF01000755.1 GCF_019400985.1 Streptomyces bambusae | reverse complement strand
CGCCGGGAGCGGGTCTGGCCCGGCAGGGGCCGAGGCGGGGCGCGTGAGGGCCGGCGGCGCGAGCGGGTCTGGCCCGGCAGGGGCCGAGGCGGGGCGCGTGAGGGCCGGTGGCGCGAGCGGTCCAGCTCGTGGGCGGGCGGGGTGTGCCGGGTGAAGGGCATGAGGACGACGACAGACGGCGGATGGCGGATGGCGGATGGCGGATGGCGGACACCAGATGACGGACAAGTCGAGCTGACGGGGGCCTGTGGCCGACAACCACGCGACCTGATCCGGGCAGTGCCCGGACCACACAGACTGCCCCGGTCCCGTGGAGGGGACGGGACCGGGGCACACCACGTAACGACGGAGGGGTTGGGGATGAACGGGGACTGGGCGGAACTGGTCGGTACCGCGCTGTTGGGCACTGATCGGCGGCGTGGCGGCACGCCCGCGGTGCTGCTCGACGAAGCGGCCGTGCAGACCGTACGGCGGCGGGCCGGGCTGCGGCCGGCCGAGGCGGCGGAACGGCCCGAGCC
>NZ_WTFF01000754.1 GCF_019400985.1 Streptomyces bambusae | reverse complement strand
CCCATCACCTGGTGGTGGACGGTGTGTCGTGGCGTGTGCTGCTGCCGGATCTGGCCCAGGCCTACGAGGGCGTGGAGCTGGAGCCGGTGGGGACCTCGTTCCGCCGCTGGGCCGAGCAGCTGACCGCTCTCGACCGCTCCGCCGAACTTCCGCTCTGGCAGGCGCAGCTGACCGGAGCCGAGCCCCAGCTCGGTGCCCGCGCCCTGGACCCGGCCACCGACACCGCCGAGACCGTCCGGCACCTGTCCCTCACCCTCCCGTCGGAGGTGACGGCGGGGCTGCTGACCGAGGTCGCGGCGAAGTACCGGGCCACGGTCAACGACGTGCTGCTGACCGGTTTCGCGCTGGCGGTCTCCGCCTGGCGCGGGGGTTCCTCCACGGAGGTCCTGGTGGATATGGAGGGGCACGGCCGTGAGGCCGTGGTCGACGGCGCGGACGTCTCGCGCACGGTGGGCTGGTTCACCAGCATGTTCCCCGTCCGCCTGGACGCGGGCACCGGCACCGATCTCGGCCGGTCGTTGAA
>NZ_WTFF01000753.1 GCF_019400985.1 Streptomyces bambusae | reverse complement strand
CGACGGTCCAGGTGTCGTTGCCGGCGAGGAGGGTGGCGAGGTCGCCCTTGCCCTTCTGTTCGACGGCGGTGTCGAGCTGGTCGGCCATGAGGGTGTCGTAGACGGGGCGTTCGATGGTGCGGAAGACGCCGATGGGGGTCTGGTCGAGGGTGTCGGGGTCGGCGAGGCGGGAGAGGGCGAAGGCGGTGGTGGGGGAGGTGGCGTGGGCGTCGTGGACGAGGATGCGGTCCTCGTTGTCCTCGGTGACCTCGACGACGTGGAGGTCGCCGGTGGCGGGGTCGCGGACGACGCCCTTGTGCTGGTCGGTGCCGAAGCGGATGGGCCGGCCGTGTTCGAGCCGGATCACGGCTTCCTGGGCCTGGGTCTTGTCCTCGAGGGTCTCGAAGGCGCCGTCGTTGAAGATCGGGCAGTTCTGGTAGATCTCGATGAGGGCGGTGCCGTTGTGGTCGGCTGCGGCGCGCAGGACCTCGGTGAGGTGTTTGCGGTCGGAGTCGACGGTGCGGGCGACGAAGGAGGCTTCGGCGCC
>NZ_WTFF01000752.1 GCF_019400985.1 Streptomyces bambusae | reverse complement strand
ACCCGGTGCGGCGTGCGCATTCACCAGCTCGGCGTGCCCTGGTGGCTCGACACCCCCGCTGTCCAGCCCCAGGGCGGGCGGGCCTCCGGGCTTTTCAGGCCCGCCTCCACCCTCCCCGCCGGGGCCCTGGCGCCCGTCGTGCCCCGCGCCGGCGGCGGGTGCGCGCACCGCTCGGTGCTGCGGACCGCCGCCGCCGTGGCCGGAGCGGCCGCGGCCGCCCTCGCCCTGTGGGCGCAGGGCAGTGGCCTGCCGGTGGCCGCCGTGTACGCGGCCGCCCTCGCCCTGGCCACCTGCCAGGCCTTCTTCGACCCGTGCCTGACCACGTCGGTGCCCGAACTCGTCGACGACGCCGACATCGAGACCGCCACCGGCTTCGAGCTGTCCACCCAGTCCCTGGCCGGCCTGGGCGGGGCCCTGCTCGGTGCGCTGGCCGTCGACCGGGCCGGGGTGGCCGGGCTGGCCGCCGGCTGCGCCGCCGCCTACCTGGGCGCCGCCCTGCTCGTCGCGACCGCGCGGTTCCGCCCGGC
>NZ_WTFF01000751.1 GCF_019400985.1 Streptomyces bambusae | reverse complement strand
GTGCAGCGTCGAGAGTGTATAAGGCAAAGGCCGGGGAGCTGGCCGCCCTGTGCGACGGCCTGCCGCTGGCGCTGCGGCTGGCCGCCGCCCGGCTCGCCGCCCGGCCCCGGCTGGCGCTGCGCGACATGGTCGCCGGCCTGGTCGACGAGCACCAGCGCCTGTCCCTGCTCTCCGGCGAGGACCTCGGCGTCGAGGCGACGTTGCGGATGAGCGTGCAGCAGCTGCCCTCGGACTCCGCGCTGCTCTTCCGCCAACTCGCCCTGCACGTGGGCTCCGAGCTCGACGGCGGGGCCGCCGCGGCCCTCAGCGGCCTGCCGCCGCTGGCGGCGCGCGCCGCCTTGGAGGGCCTGGCCGCGGCCCACCTGGTCGAGGAACGGACCCGCGACCGGTACCTGATGCACGACCTGACCCGCTTGTACGCCCGTTCCTTCGCGGCCCGGGCCGACTCCGCGGGTCTGCGGCGGCTGCTGGTGCACTACCTGGCGGCCGCCCGGGCCGCCGTGGCGGCGGCCGAGCCCGGCAGCCAGCCC
>NZ_WTFF01000750.1 GCF_019400985.1 Streptomyces bambusae | reverse complement strand
GAGTCGGCCGGGTCCGGGGCCGCCGACGCGTCCGGCGGTTTGGCCTTCGGCGCCTCGGCGGCGTCCGACGCGCCTTCGCCCGAGCTGCCCGCGGGCCGCGTCAGGGCGGCGGCCCGCAGGACCGCGGCCGCTGCCGAGCGGCCGTACATCTCAGGGCTCCCAAGGGTACGGGGATCAATGGTCCGGCCGGGTGGCGGGCCGGCCGGGCTCCGGCCCTCGGCCGCCCGTCACCGTAAGGCCCCGCCGCGGTGAGGCCCCCGGCCCCGCCAGCCGAAGGCCTCACGGTGAAAGGATCGAGGCCAGGTCCGTGCGGCCGGGGATGCCGAGTTTGGCGTAGATGCTCGTCAGGTGGTTGTCCACCGTGCGAGGGGACAGGCCCAGGCGGACCGCGATGGCGCGGGAGGGCAGCCCCTGGGCGGCGAGGGCCGCGATCTCGCGCTCGCGCGGGGTGAGGGCGGGGGCCGCGAGGCCCGCCAGGGCCGGGATCGCGGACGGGGCGGCGCCCGTCTCTTATACACACCTGCCGCTGCCGAAG
>NZ_WTFF01000075.1 GCF_019400985.1 Streptomyces bambusae | reverse complement strand
ACGCCGATCTGGCCGAGGCACTGGGCCTGGCCACCACGGCCTCCCGGCCGCACTACGAGTGCGTGATCGTCGGCGCCGGCCCGGCCGGCCTCGCGGCGGGCGGCTACGCGGCCTCCGAGGGGCTGTCCACGCTGATGCTGGGCGCCCCGGCGCCGGGCTGCCCGGCGGTCGCGTCTCCGCGGGCCGCGCTTCCGCGGGCCGCGCGTCCGGTCAGCAGCCGGAACCAGCCGCCGAGCAGCGCGAAGGCGAGCACGACGGCGACGTCGACCCACAGGTCGGCGGTGTCGACGAGCTGCTTGTTGGCCAGGCCGTCGGGGCCGAAGGGCAGCAGGGAGTAGACGAGCTGGCGCAGCGGCAGCTGGTAGTTGCGGACCAGGACGACCGTGAGCAGCGCGCCGGCGGCGGCCGCGGCGGCGCGCACCCAGGGGCCGCGGGCGACGACGAGCCGGTTCCAGGCGGTGCGCCATCGGCCGAGCCGGCCGAAGCCGTAGAGCAGGGCGGCGTCGAAGAGCAGCTCGTAGAGCGGCTTGGCGGTCATACCGCCGTGGCCGGGCACGGGCTCGCCGTGCAGGTCCCACCAGTCGCCCGGGGTGAACAGCTTCAGCGGTTCGTCCCAGGCCTCCAGGTAGCCGTTGCGGATCAGGGACCAGAGCAGGGCGCAGGCCAGGAAGGAGATGAGGGCCGAGCTCAGCAGGGACCGGGCGGGGGTGGCCGCGTCCGGGTCCGGTTCGGGCCGCGGCACGTGGCCGAGGCGCCAGATCCCGGGCTCCGCCTCGGGCCGGGGGGTCCGCAGCCAGTCCGCGAGCGCGGTACCCGCGCTCGCGGCGGTACGGGGGGCGTGGGCGGGCATCGGCGGCGGCCCGGCGGGCCGGGGCACCTTGGCGGCCGCCCGGGCGCCGACGTGGCCGCGGGACGGCACCCCGTACCCCGCAGCGGTGTGGCCTGGAGACGGGGCGCCGTACCCGGCAGCGGCGTGGTCGCCGGCCTGGACGTCGTACCCGGCGGCGGTGTGGCCGGGAGACGGCACCCCGTACCCGGCAGCGGCGTCGCCGGAGGACGGCACCTCGTACCCGGCGGCACCGGGCCCGGTTCCGGAGGCGTCCGGGATGTCTGGCGTGTTCCGGCTGTCCAGGGTGTTCGGGCTGTCCTGGCCTCCGCCGCCGGGGCGGGCCGCGGCCCCCGGAACGCCCCGGCCGATGCCCCCGCCGCCGTCTTCCTCGTCGACGGCCGGCCGGAGGGCACCGGGGCCGTGTCCTGAGGTGCCCGGTGCGTCCTGGCCGCCACGGGCGGGGAAGGCCCGCGTACCCGCCCCGGACCCCTCCGGGCCGGCGGCGCCGGAGCCGTTGCCGGCCTCGGCGGAGCCGCCGTGTCCGTGCGTGCCGTCCGTGTCCATGAAACCCCTGCCCCCTGCCAGTTCCCTGTGCCGCCGCTCAATGTAGTGCCCGGCCCCGGCCCGTACGCCGCTCCTCGGCGCGATCCACGAGACATGCTCCGCACGCCTCCTATGGCCGTAGCGGACAAGGACACGCGGACACCACTACCGAACGGAGCATGCCGGAGCGCCTCCCCCGGGCCTAGCCTGCGGACAAAGACACAAGCGCGTCCGAAAACACCCCCAGGAGCCCACATGACCGCTGTCCCGCAGTCGCGCCACATCGTCACCGCGATCCCCGGCCCGAAGTCGCAGGAGCTGCAGGCCCGCCGTCTCGACGCGGTGGCCGGCGGCGTGGGCTCGGTGCTCCCCGTCTTCACGACCCGCGCGGGCGGCGGCATCATCGAGGACGTCGACGGCAACCGCCTGATCGACTTCGGCTCCGGCATCGCCGTGACCTCCGTCGGCGCCTCCGCCGAGGCCGTCGTGCGCCGCGCCTCCGCGCAGCTCGCCGACTTCACGCACACCTGTTTCATGGTCACGCCGTACGAGGGCTACGTCGAGGTCTGCGAGGCCCTGGCCGAGCTGACGCCGGGCGACCACGCCAAGAAGTCCGCGCTGTTCAACTCCGGCGCCGAGGCCGTCGAGAACGCCGTCAAGATCGCCCGCTCGTACACCAAGCGCCAGGCCGTCGTCGTCTTCGACCACGGCTACCACGGCCGCACCAACCTCACGATGGCGCTGACGGCGAAGAACATGCCGTACAAGCACGGCTTCGGCCCGTTCGCCCCCGAGGTCTACCGCGTGCCGGTCGCCTACGGCTACCGCTGGCCCACCGGCGCCGAGAACTGCGGCCCCGAGGCCGCCGCCCAGGCGATCGACCAGATCACCAAGCAGATCGGCGCCGAGAACGTCGCCGCGATCATCATCGAGCCGGTGCTCGGCGAGGGCGGCTTCATCGAGCCGGCCAAGGGCTTCCTCCCGGCGATCGTGAAGTTCGCCAACGACAACGGCATCGTCTTCGTCGCCGACGAGATCCAGTCCGGCTTCTGCCGCACCGGCCAGTGGTTCGCCTGCGAGGACGAGGGCATCGTCCCGGACCTGATCACCACCGCCAAGGGCATCGCGGGCGGTCTGCCGCTCGCCGCCGTGACCGGCCGCGCCGAGATCATGGACGCCGCCCACGCGGGCGGCCTCGGCGGCACCTACGGCGGCAACCCGGTGGCCTGCGCCGGCGCCCTGGGCTCCATCGAGACGATGAAGGAGCTCGACCTCAACGCCAAGGCCAAGCACATCGAGTCGGTGATGAAGTCCCGCCTGGCCGCCGTGCAGGAGAAGTACGACATCATCGGCGACATCCGCGGCCGCGGCGCGATGATCGCGATCGAGCTGGTCAAGGACCCGGCCACCAAGGAGCCGAACCCGGAGGCCGCCGGCGCGCTGGCCAAGGCCTGCCACGCCGAGGGCCTGGTCGTCCTCACCTGCGGCACCTACGGCAACGTGCTGCGCTTCCTGCCCCCGATCGTCATCGGCGACGACCTGCTGAACGAGGGCCTGGACATCATCGAGGCCGCGTTCGCGCGCATCTGAGCGAGCATCCGAACACCGTGCTCGATCTGTACCGCCGGTAACGGTCGGGCAATGTGAAGAAGGTGTGGGGGGCCGATGGCAGGACCGCGTTCCTGCTGTCGGTCCCCCTTTCGCTGCCGTACGGTTTCTGCAGATGAGTGAGAGACCCCGTCCTCGGGAAACCGGGGGCGACACCGGTACCGGGCTTCCCCAGCGCCGCACCGGGCATGCGTTCGCGCACACTCCTCGCCGATCGGACGGCCGTCCGCCCCAAACCCCCCGGGGCGAACGGCGACCCGATCCGGGCGGCCGTCCCGGAACCATCCCCCCTGTTCCGGGACGGCCGGCCATCCTCCTCCTTCTGCTCTGCCTGCTGGGCCTGGTGCTGACGACCTGGCAGGTCCTGGTCTCCGGTCCGCTGCTCGGGCCCGACGAGGCCCTCAGCCGCGCGGTGGTCCGCTCGGTCCCCGACGCCGTCACCGAACGCCTCGCCGACCTCGGCAACATCCCGGTCGCCGTGCCCGTACTGGCCGCGGCGATGGCGTACTCGGCGTGGCGCTCGCGCCGCTGGGCTCCCGCACTGACGGCGGGCGCGGCAATGGCCCTGGTCCCGGCGCTGGTCGTCCCGCTGAAGGAGTGGACCGCCCGCCCGGGCCCCCTGGAGCCGTGGGCGGCCGGCTACTTCCCGTCCGGCCACACGGCCACCTCGGCGGTGGCGTACCTGGGTGCGGCGCTGCTGATCACCCCGTACGCCCGCCGGCCCTGGCCGGTGGTGGCCGCCCTGGTCCTGACGGCGGCCACCGCGACCGGCCTGGTGCTACGGGGCTTCCACTGGCCGCTGGACGTCCTGGCCAGCTGTTTCCTGTGCGTACCGCTGCTGCTGGCGGTACGGCGCAGCACGCGGCGGCGTCACTGAGCGTCAGCCCTGGTCCCCCTCGTGGCCTGCGCGGCCCTCGTGGCCTTCGCGGCCCTCACGGCCTGCACGGCCTTCGCGGTCCCGTAACACCGTGGCGACCGCGTCGTGCATCGCGAGTTCCAGGAGGGCCGGGTCCGTCAGCGTGCCCTGCCCGTCGGGCAGGACCAGCCAGCGCATCCCGCCCGTGGCCCGGCCGGGGTGCGGGACCGCGACCCAGCTGCCGTGGCCGACGCCGCGGACACCCGTGCCGAGCCAGCGGGAGGCGGTGCCCTCGGGGACGAAGAAGCCCACCCGGGCGGCCGCGGAGCCGGCGAGGACCGGGCCGGGGCGGCCCGGGAGGCGGCGCAGTACGTGGAGGGCGGCCCGGCCCAGGTCCCCGGGCAGCACCAGCACGTCCCAGCGCCGGCCGGCGGGCAGCAGCGCGACCCCGAGGGGGTTGCGCTCCCACGCCCACCGGCAGGCGTCGGGATCCGGCGCCGCCGACACCAGCCATTCCACTGCCGTCCTGATCTCCGAGCCCTGCATCGCCCGGCCTCCGTTCCCGTTGGTGAGGGGTCCTCACCAGGCAGAGAGCGGGGCCGGGGCCGGCTATGACGCGGGTTGGCCTACGCCGAAGTGGTGAAGCGGATCGTGCGCGGGTGGACGGTGTGCGCCGGGGCGTGCCGGGCGGGGCGGGGCGGGCGCAGGCCGACGTAGGACGTGGGCCTACGCGGGCCGGCGCAGGTCAGCTGTCGAAGCCCAGGCCCAGGCGGTCGAGGGTCTTCAGCCACAGGTTCCGCCGGCCGCCCCGGGCGTCCGCGCGGGCCAGCGACCACTTGGTGAGCGTGATCCCGGTCCAGGCGAAGGGCTCGGGCGGGAACGGCATCGGCCGGGACCGCACCATCTCCAGCTCGGTCCGCTCGGTGCGGGCGCCGTCCAGCAGGTCCAGCATCACCTCGGCGCCGAAGCGCGTGGCACCGACGCCGAGCCCCGTGTACCCAGCGGCGTACGCGACCCGTCCCGAGTGCGCGGTGCCGAAGAAGGCGGAGAAGCGCGAGCAGGTGTCGATCGCCCCGCCCCAGGCGTGGCTGAAGCCGATGCCCTCCAGCTGCGGGAAGGCGGTGAAGAAGTGCTGGGCGAGCTTGAGGTAGGTCTCGGGCCGGTGGTCGTACTCGGAGTCGAGCCGGCCCTTGTAGGGGTAGATCGCGTCGTAGCCGCCCCACAGGATGCGGTGGTCGGGCGTGATGCGGAAGTAGTGGAACTGGTTGGCGCTGTCGCCCAGGCCCTGGCGTCCCTGCCAGCCGACGGCCGCCAGTTGGCCGGCCGTCAGCGGCTCGGTCATCAGCGCGTAGTCGTAGACGGGGACCGTGAACGGGCGGATCCGCTTGACCAGCGACGGGAAGATGTTGGTGCCGAGCGCCACCCGGCGGGCGAAGATCCGGCCGTACGGGGTGCGCACGGCCAGGCCGGCGCCGGAGGAGGCGAGGGAGAGCCCGCGGGTGTTCTCGTAGATCCGCACGCCGAGGCCGAGGCAGGCCCGCTTCAGGCCCCAGGCGAGCCGGGCGGGGTTGAGCATCGCCACACCGTCGGTGTCCCACAGGCCCGCGAGGAACGTCGGGGAGTCGACCTCGGCGCGCACCTCGTCCCGGTCCAGCCAGCGGGAGCCGCCGGCCAGGCCCAGCTTCCGGGCGTCCTCGTAGAGTGCGTGCAGCTCCTCGACCTGGTGCGGCTCGGTGGCCACGTCGATCTCGCCGGTGCGCTCGAAGTCGCAGTCGATGCCGTAGCGGGCGACCGCCGCCTCGATCTCGTCGAGGTTGCGGGCGCCCAGCTCCTCCAGCCGCGCGAGTTCGCCGGGCCAGCGGGCCAGTCCGTTGGCGAGGCCGTGCGTGAGGGAGGCGGCGCAGAATCCGCCGTTGCGGCCGGAGGCGGCCCAGCCCGCCTCCTTCGACTCGATCAGGACCACGTCCCGGGCGGGGTCGCGCTCCTTGGCGATCAGCGCGGTCCACAGGCCGCTGTACCCGCCGCCGACGACCAGCAGGTCGCAGGCCTCGTCGGAGGTCAGGGCCGGCTGTGCGGCGGGCTTGCCGGGGTCGTCCAGCCAGTACGAGACCGGCAGTGCTTCGGAAAGGGATTTCGCAACACTTCGCATGGCGGCTGGGGCCATGGATTCCAACTCCCTACGGGGCTATTCGGGCTGTGCCTTCTTGCGGCGGGCGCCGACCGTCTGGCCGACGAGTACCACCAGCACCGCGAGGACGAACATCGCCGTGCCGATGACGTTGATCTGGACGGGCGTACCGCGCTGGGCCGATCCCCACACGAACATGGGGAAGGTGACGGTGTTGCCCGAGTTGAAGTTGGTGATGATGAAGTCGTCGAAGGAGAGCGCGAAGGACAGCAGCGCTCCCGCGGCGATGCCGGGGGCCGCGATCGGCAGGGTCACGCGCAGGAAGGTCTGCGCGGGCCCGGCGTAGAGGTCGCGGGCGGCCTCCTCCAGCTGCGGGTCCATCGACAGCACGCGCGCCTTGACGGCGGCGACGACGAAGCTGAGGCAGAACATGATGTGGGCGATCAGGATCGTCCAGAAGCCCAGCTGGATGCCCATGTTGAGGAAGAGCGCGAGCAGCGAGGCCGCCATCACGATCTCGGGCATGGCCATCGGCATGAAGATCAGCGAGTTGACCGCGCCGCGCGCCCGGAAGCGGTAGCGGACGAGCGCGAAGGCGATCATCGCGCCGAGCACGGTGGCGCCGAGGGTGGCCCACAGGGCGATCTGGAGCGAGAGGGCGAGGGAGTCGCACAGGTCGGCGACCCCGCAGGGGTCCTTCCAGGCGTCGAGGGAGAACTCCTGCCAGGCGTAGTTGAAGCGCCCGGTGGGGTTGTTGAAGGAGAACACCGTCACGACGACGTTCGGCAGGATCAGGTACGCGAGCGTGACCAGCCCCGCGATGACGACGAGGTTGCGTCGCAGCCACTGCATCAGACCAGGTCCTCCGTCCCCGCTCGGCGGATGTAGATGGTGACCATGACCAGGACGACGGCCATGAGGATGAAGGACAGCGCGGCGGCCGTCGGGTAGTCGAGGATCCGCAGGTACTGCGACTGGATGACGTTGCCGATCATGCGGGTGTCGGCGGACCCGAGCAGTTCGGCGTTGACGTAGTCGCCGCTGGCCGGGATGAAGGTGAGCAGCGTGCCGGCGACCACGCCCGGCATGGACAGCGGGAAGGTGACCTTCCGGAAGACCGTGGCGGGGCGGGCGTACAGGTCCTGCGCGGCCTCGTGGAGGCGGGTGTCGATGCGCTCCAGCGAGGTGTAGAGCGGAAGGATCATGAAGGGCAGGAAGTTGTACGTCAGACCGCACACGACGGCCAGCGGGGTGGCGAGCACCCGGTCGCCCTCGGTCAGGCCGAGCCAGCTGGTGACGTCGAGGAAGCCGACGGTGTTCAGGGCGGCGACCACGGGTCCGCCGTCGGCCAGGATCGTCTTCCAGGCCAGGGTGCGGATCAGGAAGCTGGTGAAGAACGGCGCGATGACGAGGATCAGCAGCAGGTTGCGCCAGCGGCCCGCCCGGAAGGCGATCAGGTAGGCGAGCGGGTAGCCCAGCAGCAGGCACAGCGCGGTGGCCGTGCCGGCGTAGAGCAGGGAGCGCAGGAACTGCGGGTAGTACTCGGTGAGCGCGTCCCAGTAGGTCCGGAAGTGCCAGGTGACCTGGAAGCCCTCTTCGAGGGAGCCGGTCTGCACCGAGGTCGAGGCCTGGTAGGCCATCGGCAGCACGAAGAAGACCAGCAGCCACAGGATGCCGGGCAGCAGCAGCCAGTACGGTACGAGGCGCTTGCGGGCGGACGGCTTGTGCGCCGGGGGCTCGGCGGGGGCGGCCGCCTGCGGCGGCGCTGCGGTGGCGCTCACGCGGACTCCTCGACCAGCTGCTCGGCGCCGGCGACGGCCGTCGTCCCCGCCAGCATGGACTGGGCGGCGTCGAGGCCGAAGGTGTGCTCGGGGTTCCAGTGCAGGACCACCTCGGCGCCGGGCACGAGCCGGCCGTCGCGCTCGATGTTCTGCACGTACACCTCCAGCTCCGGGCAGACCGCGCTGTCGACGACGTACTGGGTGGAGACGCCGATGAAGGAGGAGTCCACGATCCGGCCCGTGACCTTGTTGCGGCCGGCGCCGATCGTGTGCTCCTCGTCCGCCGGGACCACGGAGATCTTCTCGGGGCGGACGCCCACCAGCAGCTGTCCGCCGGCGCGCGGGGTGGTCGAGCAGCGGGCCACCGGCAGCCGCAGCTTGGCGCCGGAGGCGGAGACGTCGACGTCGCCGCCTGCGCCGCCGACGGACTCCACGGAGGCCTGGATGAGGTTGGAGGTGCCCAGGAAGTTGGCCACGAAGGTGGTGCGCGGG
This sequence comes from Streptomyces bambusae, assembly GCF_019400985.1. Classification (GTDB taxonomy): domain Bacteria; phylum Actinomycetota; class Actinomycetes; order Streptomycetales; family Streptomycetaceae; genus Streptomyces; species Streptomyces bambusae_A. Next base: position 18,260 of record NZ_WTFF01000075.1, on the reverse strand, counting down.
TTCTCGTAGAGCTCGGCCGGCGCGCCCAGCTGCTCGACGCGGCCGGCGTTCATCACGGCGACCGTGTCGGCCATGGTCATGGCCTCCTCCTGGTCGTGCGTGACGTGCACGAAGGTGATGCCGACCTCGGTCTGGATGCGCTTGAGCTCCAGCTGCATCTGGCGGCGCAGCTTGAGGTCGAGGGCGCCGAGCGGCTCGTCGAGGAGGAGCACCTGGGGGTGGTTGATGAGGGCGCGGGCGACGGCCACGCGCTGCTGCTGGCCGCCGGAGAGCTGGTGCGGCTTGCGGCGGGCGAACTGGCCGAGCTGGACCAGCTCCAGCATCTCGTCGACCTGCTTCTTGACCGACGTGATGCCGCGGCGGCGCAGGCCGAAGGCCACGTTCTCGTAGATGTCCATGTGCGGGAAGAGCGCGTAGCTCTGGAAGACGGTGTTGACCGGCCGCTTGTACGGGGGCAGGTGGGTCACGTCGCGGTCGCCGAGGCCGACCGTGCCGGTGGAGGGCTCCTCCAGCCCGGCGATCATGCGCAGGGTGGTGGTCTTGCCGCAGCCGGAGGCGCCGAGCAGGGCGAAGAAGGAGCCCTGGGGGATGGTGAGGTCGAGCGGGTGGACGGCGGTGAAGGTGCCGTAGTGCTTGCTGATCCCGGCGAGGCGGACGTCGCCGCCCTCGGTCTTGTCAGTCATGGGTCGCGGTCCCGGGGGTGAGGAGGTGGGCGGAGGGGGCGGCGTCAGGACGGCCGCCGGCGCGTCGGAGGTGTCCGACCCGTCGGACGCGTGGGACGCGTCGGACGCATCGCACACGTCGGACGCATCGGACGCGTCGGACGCGTCGGACGCGTCAGGAGCCGATGAGCTTGGCGAACTTCTCCTCGTACGACGTCTCTTCCTCGGACGTGAGGGAGCGGAACGCGTGCGCCTTCCGGGCCATCGCCTTGTCCGGGACGATCAGGGGGTTCTCCGCCAGCTTGGGGTCGATCTTCGCAAGCTCTTCCTGGACGCCGTCGACCGGGCAGACGTAGCTGATGAAGGCCGCCAGCTGCGCTGCGATCGCGGGCTCGTAGTAGAAGTCGATCAGCTTCTCGGCGTTGGTCTTGTGCCGTGCCTTGGCCGGGACCAGGAGGTTGTCGCTGGAGGTGAGGTAGCCGGCGGCGGGGATGGCGTACTGGATGTCGGGGTTGCCCGCCTGGAGCTGGATGACGTCGCCCGCCCAGGCCAGACAGGCGGCGAGGTCGCCCTTGTCGAGGTCCGAGGTGTAGTCGTTGCCCGTGAAGCGGCGGATCTGCTTCTTGTCCACGCCCTTCTGGAGCCTGCCCACGGCCGCGTCGTAGTCGGCGGTGGTGAACGTCGCCGGGTCCTTGCCCATGTCGAGCAGGGTCATGCCGACCGTGTCGCGCATCTCGGTGAGGAAGCCGACCCGGCCCTTGAGCGAGGGGTCGTCGAGCATCTGGGTGACCGAGTCGACCTTCTTCCCGTCGGTCGCCTTGGTGTTGTAGGCGATGACGGTGTCGATGCCGGTCCAGGGGTAGCTGTAGGCGCGGCCCGGGTCCCAGTCGGGGTTGCGGAACTGCGGGATCAGGTTGGCGTAGGCGTGCGGCAGGTGGGAGGGGTCCAGCTTCTGCGCCCAGCCGAGGCGGATGATGCGGGCGGCCAGCCAGTCGGTGACGACGATCAGGTCGCGGCCGGTGTCCTGGCCGGCGGCGAACTGCGGGCGGATCTTGCCGAAGAACTCGACGTTGTCGTTGATGTCCTCGGTGTAGTCGACCGTGATCCCGGTGCGCTTCTTGAACTCCTCCAGCGTCGGGTGGGTCTTCTCGTCGTCGCTGACGTCCATGTACTCGGTCCAGTTGGAGAAGTTGAGCTCCTTCTCCTGCTCCGAGTGGTCGTCGGAGGGGGCCGCGTTGCCGCCCTCGCGTTTGGCGGGCGGGATCCCGCAGCCGCTCAGGCCGTACAGGCCGCCGACGGTGAGCGCCCCGATGCCGGAGGCGCGCAGCAGCGAGCGGCGGGTGAGGGCACCGCGCCCGCTGGTCAGGCTGCGCCGCATCGCGGCGAGTTGTGCCGCCGAGAGGGGGTCGGGCTCGTGCTGCTGCATGCTTACGCCTTTCGGGAAGGGTGGGCCGCTGGTCGGGCGGCGGGGGCTGCGCGGCCGAAGCCGGGCGGTGTCAGGTGCGGTCCCCGAAAACGGTGCGGTGCCAGTCCTTCGCAGCCGCTCCCGTGTTGTCGTACATCACGTGCTTGACCTGCGTGTACTCCTCGAAGGAGTAGGCGCTCATGTCCTTTCCGAAGCCGCTCGCCTTGTAGCCTCCGTGGGGCATCTCGCTGATGATCGGGATGTGGTCGTTGACCCATACGCAGCCCGCCTTGATCTCGCGGGTGGCCCGGCCGGCGCGGTAGACGTCGCGGGTCCAGGCGGAGGCGGCCAGCCCGTACGGGGTGTCGTTGGCCAGGGCGATGCCCTCGTCGTCGGTGTCGAAGGGCAGCGCCACCAGGACCGGGCCGAAGATCTCGCTCTGGACGACCTCGCTGTCCTGGGCGGCGCCGGCGATCAGGGTCGGGGCGTAGTACGCGCCGTCCGCGAGGTCGCCGCCGGGAACCGTGCCGCCGGTGACCACGGTGGCGTACGCGCGGGCCCGCTCGACGAAGCCGGCGACGCGGTCGCGCTGGGCGTGGGAGACCAGCGGGCCGAGGTCGGTGCCGGCGTCGAAGGGGTTGCCGAGGCGGACGGTGCCCATCAGCTCGGCGACGCGGGCGACGAAGGCGTCGTACAGGGGGCGCTGGACGTAGGCGCGGGTGGCGGCGGTGCAGTCCTGGCCGGTGTTGATGAGGCTGCCCGCGACGGCGCCCTGAGCGGCGGCCTCCAGGTCGGCGTCGTCGAAGACGACGAAGGGGGCCTTGCCGCCCAGTTCCAGGTGCAGCCGCTTGACGGTGGTGGTGGCGATCTCGGCGACCCGCCGGCCGACGGGGGTGGACCCGGTGAAGGAGGTCATGGCCACGCCCGGGTGGCCGACCAGGTGCTCGCCCGCCTCCCGGCCGGCGCCCGTGACGATGTTGACGACGCCGTCGGGGATGCCGGCCCGGGTGGCCGCCTGGGCGAACATCAGGGAGGTCAGCGGGGTCAGCTCGGCCGGCTTGAGGACGACGGTGTTGCCGGCGGCTATGGCCGGGAGGATCTTCCAGGCGGCCATCTGCAGCGGGTAGTTCCAGGGGGCGATGGAGCCGACCACGCCGATGGCCTCGCGGCGTACGTAGGAGGTGTGGTCGCCGGAGTACTCGGCGGCGGCCTGGCCCTGGAGGTGGCGGGCCGCGCCGGCGAAGAACGCGGTGTTGTCGATCGTGCCGGGCACGTCGAACTCGGTGGACAGCTTGAGCGGCTTGCCGCACTGGAGGGACTCGGCGTACGCGAAGTCCTCGGCCTCCTCGGTGAGGACGGCCGCGAGCCGGTGCAGGGCGTCGGAGCGCTCGGCGGGGGTGGCTCCCGACCAGCCGGGGAAGGCGCGCGCGGCGGCGACGACGGCCGCGTCGACGTCCTCGGCCGAGGCCAGCCGGCAGGTGAGGACGTTCTCGCCGGTGGCCGGGTCCACGACGGTGTGCGAGGTGGCGGAGGTGCCGGACCTGAGCTGCCCGTCGATGTACTGCGCGCCGTCTGCGAAGCGGTCTTTGACATGGAAGCGGTTGCCCATCACGCTCTCCGTAGCTCCAGCTCGAATTGAGTGCCGATCCTGACAGAGGGAAGGCACCTGGCCAAGTGATTCCGTTGTTGCCTTTTGGTTACGCGACGGAATCGGTCGACCATGTGTCGAGGCCTGCCGCAATTCCCGTACGAAGTGTCCGTGGCGGCTGCCAGACTCACGTGCATGGAGAAGATCGACAACCTGATCGAGCAGGTCAACCGTGGTGAGCGGGTGAAGTATCTGCCCTTCTGGGGGCACCGCCCCAGGCCGGACGGCTCACTGGGTCCGAGCTGTCTCAGCCAGTGGTGGCCTGCACCTTTCACCGTGAGTGACACCCACTATGCCACCGCGGAGCACTGGATGATGGCCGAGAAGGCCCGGCTGTTCGGGGACGCGGAGGCCGAGCGGGCGGCACTGGAGGCGACCTCGCCGGCGGCGGCCAAGAAGGCCGGGCGGCTCGTGCGTGGCTTCGACGACACCGTGTGGCAGCGCGAGCGGTACGGGATCGTGGTGGCGGGCAGCGTGCACAAGTTCGCCTCGACCCCGCAGCTGCGCGCGTACCTGCTGGGGACGGGCGAGCGGGTGCTGGTGGAGGCGAGCCCGCTCGACCGGATCTGGGGCATCGGGCTGGCCGCCGACGACGAGCGGGCCCTGGACCCGACGCGCTGGCGCGGGCTGAACCTGCTCGGCTTCGCCCTGATGGAGGCCCGGGCACGGCTGCGCGAGAGCTGAGCGGAAAACCGGTGGCGGTGCGCCGGGGGGCCTCCTAGGCTGCTCCGCAGTCACGCGCCTCCCGGTGCGCCGGCTGCGGATCCTTCCTACGAAACCAAGTGACGCCGCCGCCATGAAGATCTCGGGAGGTGCGTGCGCGGGGCACCCGGCGCGCGGCATCCGGTGCGCAGGCGCCGCGGCTGCGCGGGCGCCGGAGGTACGCAGGCGCCGCGGCTGCGCGCGCCGGGGTCCTTCCGACACCGGTCCGGAGGTCGCGGGTTCGCGTCCCGCTCGGCCATCAGCCATCGGCCCACGGGCCGGTCGGCCGGCCTGTGGAGCGACCACCGGCTGGTCGGCCGGTGGAGCAGCGCGGTGGCCCGCCGGGCTCACCAGCCGCAGCCGATCCCGGTCTCCGCGTCCCCGCCACCTCCTCAGACCACCCCTGCCCCTTTCGAATCCGGGGGGATTCCCGCTGGCCCGCTCCCGCTCCCGCTTCCGCTTCACGCAGCGCGTGTCCAAGATCTGGCCCGAGATGCTCGTGGCCCCGTCCGTCTCCGCCGCAGCGGCCGCAGCCGCAGCCGCCGCCCACCCTGCCCGACAGTCCGGCGCCGCCCGCACCTGGCAAGGGCACATCCTCAACCACCAGGGCGGCACGGGCTTCCTGCGCGACCCGCACGCCGAGCTGTTCCTGCTGGCCGTGACCAACTTCGTGCAGCAGGACACCTTCTACGAGAGCGCCGCCGACCGCGACGCGCGGTACGCGGCCCTGGTGCGCCGGCTCGCCGTCGAGGACCCGGAGTGGACCGCCGGGCTGCTGGCCTGGCTGCGCCGTGAGGGCAACATCCGCACCGCCTCGCTCGTCGGCGCGGCCGAGTACGTCAAGGCGCGGCTGGACGCGGGGGCGACGGAGGGACCGTCCAACCGGTCCGTGGTCGACTCCGTGCTCCAGCGGGCCGACGAGCCCGGCGAGTTGCTCGCGCACTGGACCGCGACGTACGGCCGCAACGTGCCCAAGCCGGTCAAGCGCGGCATCGCCGACGCCGTCCGGCGGCTGTACACCGGCAGATCGCTGCTGAAGTACGACACCGCGTCCAAGGACTTCCGCTTCGGCGACGTCCTCAACCTCGTGCACGCCTCCCCCGACCCGGCCAAGCCCTGGCAGGGCGAGCTGTTCGCGCACGCCCTGGACCGCCGCCACCGGCCGGACGGCGCCGTACCACCCGCCGGGAACCGCATGCTGACGGCCCATCGGGCGCTCATGGAGCTGCCGGTCGCCGAACGCCGGGCCGTCGTCACCGCCCCGGACGGCGCGCAGCGCCTGGCCGAGGCCGGCATGACCTGGGAGGCGCTGGCGGGCTGGCTCCAGGGTCCGATGGACGCGGCGGCCTGGGAGGCCGTGATCCCGTCCATGGGGCCGATGGCTCTGCTGCGCAACCTGCGGAACTTCGACGAGGCGGGCGTCGGCGACGAGGCGGCCGCACGGGTCGCGGCGCAGCTCGCCGACCCCGAGGTCGTCGCCCGGTCCCGGCAGTTCCCCTTCCGCTACCTCGCCGCCCACCGGCACGCGCCTTCCCCGCGCTGGGCCGAGGCGTTGGAGGCCGCGCTCGGCCACTCGCTGTCGAACGTGCCCGCGCTGCCGGGGCGGACGCTGATCCTGGTCGACCGGTCGGGGTCGATGTTCTGGAACCGGCTCTCCGAGCGCTCCCTGCTCACCCGGGCGGACGCGGCGGCCGTCTTCGGCACGGCGCTGGCGATGCGGGCCGAGCACGCCGACCTGGTGCAGTTCGGCACGGGCAGCTCGCCCGTCCCGTACGACAAGGGGGAGCCGGTGCTGGCGGTGCTGGAGCGCTTCAGCGACCTCGGCGGCACCGAGACCACCAGGGCGCTGCGCACCCGCTTCCGCGGCCACGACCGGGTCCTGATCGTCACCGACGAGCAGGAGGCGTACGCCGGCCGCACCCCGGGCGACCAGGTGCCCCCCGCGGTCCCGGTCTACACCTGGAACCTGGCCGGCTACCGGGTGGGCCACATGCCGGCGGCCGGGCCGAACCGGCACACCTTCGGGGGCCTGACGGACGCCGCCTTCCGGCTGGTGCCCCTCGTCGAGGCGGGCCGCGAGGCCCGCTGGCCCTGGACGGGGTGAGTGCTCAGGTCCGGTCGTGGACCTGGGATATCTGGTACGGCCTGCTGCGCGGCCGGTCGTCGTCCCTGTCCGGCAGCGGGCCCAGGTCCCTGAGCATGCCGAAGGCCATCACCACCATGAGCACGCTCAGCACCATGCCGACGATCCCGAGGATGAGGCCAGCCAGCGCCATACCGCCGTTGTCGGCCTCGCCGCGCGTGGCCCGGCCGCGCCCCAGGGCGCCGAAGATCACGGCCAGGGCGCCCAGGACGAGCGCGAGGAAGCTGGTCCAGCAGCCGATCACGGAGAGGATGCCGAGGACCAGGGCGGTCACTCCGAAGCCGTTGCGCGGCCGGCCGGCGTACGGCAGGTATCCCGCTGCGCCTGGCTGGCCGTATCCCGGGTACCCCGGGTATTCCGGGTACGCCGCGTATCCCGGGTACCCGTACCCGGCGGATGCGGACCCGGCGGGCACGTGCGCCGACGGGGCGGGTATGTGCGCCGCCGGGGCGGGCCCGGTCGGCACGTCCGCGGGTCCGGCCGGCGGGCCGAAGCCCGCAGGGGCGCCCGGCGTCGGGTAGCCGTAACCGGCCGCGGGCGGGGTGGCGGACGGCTCCACCGCCCCCGGCATCCCGGCCAGCGTCGGCTGGTCGTGCAGCGAGGGCCGGCCCGGCGCCGGCCCGGACTGCGGCTGTTTGTCCTGCGCCTGTGCGTCCTGCCGCGGCCCGGCCGCCGGCTGTCCGGGCGGCGCCCACGGGTCCCCGGGCTGCGGACTCTGCTCGTTCATGATCGGTACCCCCTCGTACGGCCATGCTAAGCGCTGCCCCCGACAGCGCCCGGCCTGCCTACGATGAGGGCGATCCTGTCCGACCCGTTCCCCGGAGGCCCCCTCATGCCCGACCTGCACCCCTTCATCGCGGGGCTGCCCAAGGCGGAGCTGCATGTCCACCACGTCGGCTCGGCCTCGCCGCGCATCGTCGCCGAGCTGGCGGCCCGGCACCCGGACTCCAAGGTCCCCACCGACCCCGAGGCACTCGCCGACTACTTCACCTTCACCGACTTCGCCCACTTCATCGACGTCTACCTGTCCGTGGTGGACCTCGTGCGCACCCCGGAGGACGTGCGGCTGCTGACCTTCGAGGTCGCCCGCGACATGGCCCGGCAGAACATCCGCTACGCCGAGCTGACCATCACCCCGTACTCCTCCACCCGCCGCGGCATCGACGAGCGGGCGTTCATGGAGGCCATCGAGGACGCCCGCAAGGCCGCCGAGTCCGAGCTCGGCGTGATCCTGCGCTGGTGCTTCGACATCCCCGGGGAGGCCGGCCTGGAGGCCGCCGCCGAGACCGCCCGCCTCGCCGTGGACCTGCGCCCCGAGGGCCTGGTCTCCTTCGGGCTCGGCGGACCCGAGATCGGTGTGCCCCGCCCGCAGTTCAAGCCGTACTTCGACGCGGCGCGCGCCGCGGGGCTGCACAGCGTCCCGCACGCCGGCGAGACCACCGGCCCGCAGACGATCTGGGACGCCGTGGGCGAGCTGGGCGCCGAGCGCATCGGCCACGGCACCAGCTGCGTCAAGGACCCCGCCCTGCTCGCATACCTGGCCGAGAACCGCATCGCGCTGGAGGTCTGCCCCACCTCCAACATCGCCACCCGCGCCGTCGCCGACCTCGACCAGCACCCGGTCAAGGAGATGGTGCAGGCGGGCGTGCTCGTCACCATCAACAGCGACGACCCGCCGATGTTCGGCTCCGACCTCAACAACGAGTACGCGGTCGCCGCCCGGCTGCTGGACCTCGACGAGCGGGGCCTGGCCGAGCTCGCCAAGAACGCCGTCGAGGCCTCCTTCCTCGACCCGGCCGGCAAGGCGCGGCTGGCGGAGGAGATCGACACGTACACCGCCGCCTGGCTGGCCCGCTGACGCCTGCGGAGAATGGGGATCATGCGCACCCTGACTGTCGTCGGCCACCGCGGTGATCCCTACCGGGTCCGTGAGAACACCCTCGGCTCGCTCCGCTCCGCGTTCGCGCGCGGAGCGGACGCCGTCGAGATCGACGTACGGCTGACCCGGGACGGTGTCCCGGTGCTGCTGCACGACGAGACCCTGGAGCGGTTGTGGGGCCACGACGTGCGGCTGGACGCCGTCACGGCCCCGCAGCTGCGCGAGCTGACGGAGGGCGGGGTACCGACGCTGCGCGACGCGCTGGCGGTGACCGCCGCGGGGCGGGTGATGATCGACCTGCCGGGCGCGTCGTACGAGTCGGTGCGGACGGTCGTGGACCTGGTGCGCGCCTGCGGGGCCCGCGACCGTGCGTACTACTGCGCCGGCCCGCGCACGATGCTGGCGGTGCGGGCCGCCGACCCGGGCGCCGAGATCGCCCTGACCTGGACCACGCTGAGCCCGCCGCGCCGGGTACTGCTCGACGCGGTGGCGCCGGCCTGGCTCAACTACCGCTTCGGGCTGGTCGACCGGGAGCTGGTGGACGCGTTGCACGCGGAAGGGCTGCGGGTGTCGGCCTGGACGCCGGACACCCGGTGGAGCATGCGCCGGGTGCTGCGCGCCGGGGTGGACTCGGTCACCACCAACCGGCTGGACGCGCTGGCCGCCGTACGTGCGGCGGGCGCCGGCCGGTGACGCAAACACCGATACCGGCGGGCCGCCGGGGCTGGGCGGCGGCGCGGGCACCGGTACGGGCGGGCCGCCGCGGGTGGGCGGCCGCGCGGGAGCTCGTCCGCCGGGTGCGGGCCGCCGATCCGCGCCTGGCAGATCCGGTGCTGGCGCTGCTGGTGCAGGTCGCCACGACGATCCCGTTCGTGGTGCCCCGCGGCCCGCAGGAGCCGCCGGCCACCCTGGCGGCGTACCTGCTGACCTCGCTGGGGAACCTGCCGCTGGTGTGGCGGCGCCGGGCACCGGTGCTCGTCGCCTTCGGGGTGATGGCGGCCGGGGGCGTCTACCGGCTGAGCCTCGACGGGCCGGGGCAGCCGCTGCCGTACGCCGGGCTGATCGTGCTCTACACGATCGCGCTGCTGTGCCCGCCCCGGGTGCGGACGGCGATGGCCGCGATCACCGTCGTCGTGGTGTTCGTCTCGGTGGCCCTCAACACCCGGACCCCGAGGGAGCTGCTGTTCTCGCTGTTCGTCTTCGCCGCGGCGTACGCGCTGGGGCGCCTGCAGGCCACCCGGCAGGCGTACACGGCGGCCGTCGAGGACCGGGCGGCGCAGCTGGAGCGGGCCAACCGGATCGAGGCGGAGCAGGCGGCGGCACGCGAACGGGCCCGGATCGCCCGGGAGATGCACGACATCCTCTCCCACGCCGTCAGCATCATGGTGGTGCAGGCGGAGGCCGGTCCGCTGGCGGTGCGGCGGGACCCGGAGCGGGCGGAGGCCGCGTTCGACGCGATCGCCGAGACCGGGCGGGACGCGATGGCGCAGCTGCGCCGGATGCTCGGCGTCCTGCGGGACGAGGGCGACGGCCACGGGGGCGCGCCGCGCGCGCCGCAGCCGGGCGTGGCGGGGCTGCCGGCGCTGCTGGAGCGGGTGCGGCTGGGCGGGCCGGAGGTGGCGTACGAACGGACGGGCCGGGTCCGCGCGTTGCCCGGCGCGGTGGACACGGCGGTGCACCGGGTGGTGCAGGAGGCGCTGACGAACGTGGTGAAGCACGCGCGGGCCACGTCGGTGGCGGTGCGGATCGACTACGGGGAGGAGGACGTGACGGTCACGGTGACGGACGACGGGCGGGGAGCCGGGGTGCAGCTGTCCGGTGGGCGGGTGTCGGGGCGGCAGGCGTCCGGCATGCAGGGGGCCGGGGAGCAGGCGTCCGGCATGCAGGGGGCCGGGGAGCAGGCGTCCGGCATGCAGGGGGCCGGGGAGCAGGCGTTCGGCGGGCGGTGGCCCGGTGGGCACGGGCTGATCGGGATCCGGGAGCGGGCGGCCGCGCACGGGGGCACGGCGTCCGCCGGGCCGGGTCCGGACGGGACGGGCTTCGAGCTGCGGGTCCGGCTTGTAACCTCGGCGCCGGAGGTGGGGAATTGACGATCCGTGTGGTGGTGGCCGACGACCAGGAGCTGGTGCGCAGCGGGTTCGCGCTGATCCTCGGGGTGCAGGACGGCATCGAGGTGGTGGCGGAGGTGGGCGACGGCGCGGCGGCCGTCGAGGCGGTGCGCCGGCACTCCCCCGACGTGGCCCTCCTCGACATCCGCATGCCGGTGTTGGACGGCATCGAGGCGTGCCGCGCGATCTGCGCGCAGACGGCGTGCCGGACGGTCATGCTGACCACCTTCGACTCGGACGAGTACGTGTACGAGGCGCTGCACGCGGGGGCGAGCGGGTTCCTGCTCAAGGACGTGCGGCGGGACGACCTGGTGCACGCGGTGCGGGTGGTGGCGGCCGGGGAGTCGCTGCTGGCGCCGTCGGTGGCGCGCCGGCTGATCGAGGAGTACACGGCGGTGACCGCGGCGGGCCGGCCGGTGGCGGGGGCGGCGGCCGGGTCGGGTGCGGGCGCCGCGCGGCTGGCGGTGCTGACCGCGCGGGAGCGGGAGACGTTGGAGCACGTGGCACGCGGGCTGTCGAACGCGGAGATCGCGGGAGCGCTGTCGGTGAGCGAGCACACGGTCAAGACGCACGTGGGGAACGTGCTGGCGAAGCTGGGTCTGCGGGACCGGATCCAGGCGGTCATCTGCGCGTACGAGACCGGGCTGGTCGGCGCGGCGGGGTCGGCCGGGCATCCCTGAGATCCCTCTGGGGAGTGAGGCGCGGCGTGTCGCCTCCCTCGCGCCGGTGAGTTGTCGTACCGGTGAAGATGGCTCTTGGTGGTGATCCGGGCTACAGCCCCTGACCTGCAGCATTGAGGTCGTCGGGGTGTGAGCCCCGCAGGTTGAAGCCAAGGGGGAGACCACCATGAACGCACGCACGCGCACACTGCTCGCCACCGCCCTCGTCCTGGGTGTCGCGGCCGGTCCGGAGGTCGCACACGCGGCGCCGGCGCCCGCGCCGGCAGCCGTGGCCGCGGCCGGGTCCGCAGTCCGGTCGGCCGAGGGTCCGATCGTGGCGAGCCCACCGGACGCCGCGGCTCTGCAGCAGGCCCTCTCGGGGGTCGGCGCGCAACACGAGGACGCCACGGCGGCGCTGGTCCGGGTGGGGGGCACGAGCGGCAGCTGGCGCGGGAGCGCCGGGGTCGCGGACATCCGCACCGGGCGCGAGGCGATCGAGCAGGGCCGCTTCCGGGCCGGCTCGGTGACCAAGACCTTCACGGCCGCCGTCGTGCTCCAGCTGGCAGCGGAGGGCAAGGTCGATCTGAACCGGCCGGTGCAGCAGTACCTGCCGGGGCTGCTGCCGGACACCTTCCGGCCGGTGGCGGTGCGTCATCTGCTGAACTACACGAGCGGGATCAAGTCGCCCGACGGTCCGGACACGTTCGAGGAGGAGTACGCGCAGCGGTTCGACGTGCTCGATCCGCGGGAGATGATCGCGAATGCCGTGGCCAAGGGACCGGAGTCCGAGCCGGGCGAGAAGCAGCACTACCAGAACATCAACTACACGATCCTCGGCGTGCTGATCGAGGAGCTGACCGGGCAGTCGTACGAGAAGGCGGTCGGGGACCGTGTCCTGAAGCCGCTGGGCCTGCACCACACGTCGTTCCCGGGCCGCCACCGGACGGGGATACCGGGCCCGCACAACCGCGGCTACCAGGCGGTCGGCGACGGGCTGGTGGATGTGACGGAGTGGAACTCGTCGTCCAGGTGGGCCGCGGGGGACATCATCTCCACCACCGCCGACCTGGAGCGCTTCACCGTGGCCCTGTTCAGCGGCTGTGTGGTACCGAAGCCGCAACTGGAGGAGATGTTCACGGTGCCCGACGTCAAGGACTTCACCACGGGCAAGCCCGCCCAGCTGACGGCCGGGATGTCGCGGATCGTCCTGCCGGACGGCACCGAGGCCTGGGGCAAGTCCGGCGGCCGGTACGGCTACAACACGGGCATGGGAGCGACCCGCGACCTGTCCCGCACGCTGGTCTACTCGGTCAACTCCACGGACGCGAAGGGCCCCGGCATGAATCCGGTGGCCCTGCGCATAGTCCAGGCGGCCTTCAAGCGGTGACGGCGGTGACGGCGGTCCGGGCTTCCAGCCGCTTGATCATGCGGTGCAGGACCAGCAGGGGGATCACGCCGAAGAAGCCGAAGGACATGTCGATCAGGCTCCACCAGAACGGGATCCCGCGGATCGGTCCGCAGATCAGGGCCAGCGGGACGATGCCGGCACAGGCGATCATGCCCGCCTCGACGATCCAGATGTTGCGGACCGGGTCGCGGTGGACGCCGTAGAAGAAGACCGCGATGACCAGGTGGGCGAAGGCCAGCCAGTCGGTGCCGTAGAGGAGGAAGGGGTATTCGGCATCGGCCCGCTCCAGCCCGTCCCCGACCCGGCGGAGCCACTCGTGGGACACCAGCCCGTTGGCCCACCGGAGTTCGGTGACCAGCGGGAAGGCGGTGAGCCCGCTGAGGACCAGACAGACGACGAACACGGCCAGCCAGACACGGATGCGCCGCTCAAGGGCGGTTCTCTCGCTCATGACCGCAACCCTATGCCCCAGTACTGAACATGTTCAAGATGGGTTTTGAACGCGTTCGACACGCTCGGCGCGGCCTGCGTGCAGGGTGGGGCGAGGCAGTGGGATCAGGGGGTCGGGCCTGGGACTGGAGGCACGGCGAAGGGCGGGCCGTGGACCTGGTCCACAGCCCGCCCCGTCACCGCTCGTCCGGGCCGCCAGGGCCCGCGGTTCAGCCGTCCAGCGAGGTCATCACGTGCTTGATGCGGGTGTAGTCCTCGAAGCCGTAGGCGGAGAGGTCCTTGCCGTAGCCGGACTTCTTGTAGCCGCCGTGCGGCATCTCGGCGACCAGCGGGATGTGGGTGTTGATCCACACACAGCCGAAGTCGAGGTTCTTGGACATGCGCATCGCGCGGGCGTGGTCCTTGGTCCACACGGAGGAGGCGAGGGCGTACTCGACACCGTTCGCGTACTCCAGGGCCTGGGCCTCGTCCGTGAAGGACTGGACCGTGATGACCGGGCCGAAGACCTCGTTCTGGATGATCTCGTCGTCCTGCTTGAGGCCGGAGACGACGGTCGGGGCGTAGAAGTAGCCCTGCTCGCCGACCTGGTGGCCGCCCGCCTCGACCTTGGCGTGGGCGGGGAGGCGCTCGATGAAGCCGGCGACCTGCTTGAGCTGGTTGGGGTTGTTCAGCGGGCCGTAGAGCACGTCCTCGTCGTCCGGCCGGCCGGTCTTCGTGTCGGCGGCGGCCTTGGCCAGCGCCGCGACGAACTCGTCGTGGATGGACTCGTGCACCAGCACGCGGGTGGCGGCCGTGCAGTCCTGGCCGGCGTTGAAGTAGCCCGCGACCGCGATGTCCTCGACGGCCTTGGCGAGGTCGGCGTCCTCGAAGACGACGACCGGGGCCTTGCCGCCGAGCTCCAGGTGGACGCGCTTGACGTCCTTGGAGGCGCTCTCGGCGACCTGCATGCCGGCGCGCACGGAGCCGGTGATGGAGGCCATCGCCGGGACGGAGTGCTCGACCATGGCCTTGCCGGTCTCACGGTCGCCGCAGATGACGTTGAAGACGCCCTTGGGCAGGATCGAGTCGATGATCTCGGCCATCAGGACGGTGGAGGCCGGGGTGGTGTCCGAGGGCTTGAGCACCACGGTGTTGCCCGCCGCGATGGCCGGGGCGAACTTCCACACGGCCATCATCATCGGGTAGTTCCACGGCGCGACCTGGGCGCAGACGCCGACCGGCTCACGGCGGACGATCGAGGTCATCCCGTCCATGTACTCGCCGGCGGAGCGGCCCTCCAGCATGCGGGCCGCACCGGCGAAGAAGCGGATCTGGTCCACCATCGGCGGCAGCTCCTCGCTGGCCGTCAGGCCCAGCGGCTTGCCGGTGTTCTCCGACTCCGCGGCGACGAGCTCCTCGGCGCGGGCCTCGAAGGCGTCGGCGATCTTGAGCAGGGCCTTCTGGCGCTCGGCGGGCGTGGTGTCGCGCCAGCCCGGGAAGGCTGCCGCGGCGGCTGCCATCGCGGCGTCGACATCGGCCTGGCCGGAGAGCGGGGCGGTGGCGTACACCTCGCCGGTGGCGGGGTTGACCACCTCGGTGGTCCGCCCGTCGGCGGCGTCCTTGAACTCCCCGCCGATGTAGTTGCGCAGACGACGCAGTTCGGTGGTCACTACAGCCACACTCCTGATCCCATGTCCAGTGATTGAGACAACTCTCCCAGACTAGTCCCTCAGGTGACGCTTTCGACAGGCCCAGCTGGCATGAACTACGAAATCCGTGAGATCAGAATCGCTTCACAACGGATTTCATCGATTCCGTCTTGCGGAACTGTCGACTCCTCGTGCACAGTGATGGCGTGGTCAGTCGAAGCGCAGATACCAGGAACAGACAACCGTCCCCTTCGGTCGATGCTGTGTCCCTGGCGATCATCGAGCAACTGCAGGAGGACGGTCGCCGTCCCTACGCAGCCATCGGCAAGGCCGTCGGCCTGTCCGAGGCTGCCGTGCGCCAGCGCGTGCAGAAGCTCCTCGACCAGGGCGTCATGCAGATCGTGGCCGTCACCGACCCGCTCACCGTGGGCCTGCGCCGCCAGGCCATGGTCGGCATCAACGTCGAAGGCGACGTCGACCCGGTGGCCGACGCGCTGACCGCGATGGCCGAGTGCGAGTACGTGGTGATGACCGCGGGCTCGTTCGACCTGATGGTGGAGATCGTCTGCGAGGACGACGACCACCTGTTGGAAACGATCAACAAGAAGATCCGCGCGCTCCCCGGCGTGCGATCCACCGAAAGCTTCGTTTACCTGAAGCTGAAGAAGCAGACCTACATGTGGGGAACCCGATAACCGTGACCCAGGACCTGTCCAAGACCGCGTACGACCACCTGTGGATGCACTTCACCCGCATGTCCTCGTACGAGAACTCGCCCGTCCCCACCATCGTGCGGGGCGAGGGCACCTACATCTACGACGACAAGGGCAAGCGCTACCTGGACGGTCTCGCCGGACTGTTCGTGGTCAACGCCGGCCACGGCCGCAAGGAGCTGGCCGAGGTCGCCTACAAGCAGGCCCAGGAACTCGCCTTCTTCCCCGTGTGGTCCTACGCCCACCCGAAGGCCGTGGAGCTCGCCGAGCGGCTCGCGGGCTACGCGCCGGGCGACCTGAACAAGGTCTTCTTCACCACCGGCGGCGGCGAGGCGGTCGAGACCGCCTGGAAGCTCGCGAAGCAGTACTTCAAGCTCAAGGGCAAGCCGACCAAGTACAAGGTCATCTCCCGCGCGGTCGCCTACCACGGCACCCCGCAGGGCGCCCTGTCCATCACCGGCCTGCCGGCGCTCAAGGCCCCCTTCGAGCCGCTGGTACCCGGCGCCCACAAGGTCCCGAACACCAACATCTACCGCGCCCCGATCCACGGCGACGACCCCGAGGCCTTCGGCCGCTGGGCCGCCGACCAGATCGAGCAGCAGATCCTCTTCGAGGGCCCCGACACCGTCGCGGCCGTCTTCCTGGAGCCGGTGCAGAACGCCGGCGGCTGCTTCCCGCCGCCGCCCGGGTACTTCCAGCGGGTCCGCGAGATCTGCGACACCTACGACGTGCTGCTCGTCTCCGACGAGGTCATCTGCGCCTTCGGCCGCCTCGGCACGATGTTCGCCTGTGACAAGTTCGGCTACGTGCCCGACATGATCACCTGCGCCAAGGGCATGACCTCGGGCTACTCCCCGATCGGCGCCTGCATCGTCTCGGACCGCATCGCCGAGCCGTTCTACAAGGGCGAGAACACCTTCCTGCACGGCTACACCTTCGGCGGCCACCCGGTGTCGTCGGCGGTGGCCCTGGCCAACCTCGACATCTTCGACAACGAAGGCCTCAACCAGCACGTGCTGGACAACGAGGGCGCCTTCCTCAAGACGCTGCAGAAGCTCCTCGACCTGCCGATCGTCGGCGACGTCCGCGGCAACGGCTTCTTCTACGGCATCGAGCTCGTCAAGGACAAGGCCACCAAGGAGTCGTTCACGGACGAGGAGACCGAGCGCGTGCTCTACGGCTTCCTGTCCAAGGCGCTCTTCGAGAACGGCCTGTACTGCCGGGCCGACGACCGCGGCGACCCGGTCGTCCAGCTGGCCCCGCCGCTGATCGCCGACCAGGGAACGTTCGACGAGATCGAGCAGATCCTGCGCACGGTGCTCACCGAGGCGTGGACCAAGCTGTAGGAAGCAGCCCGCGGAGCGAGCGGTGAATCGTTCCGCCCCACCGGCCCGGATCCTCCGTTCGAGTGAGAACGCGGGGGTCCGGGCCGTGTGCTGCCGTCCGCCGGGACGTTTATCTCTTTACATCTCTGTACGGCGCCAGTGACCGATCCGGCTCCGCTTCGTTCCCCCGGACGGAGGTGTGTACGCCATGGTGGCTCCCCCGGACAACGATGTGCTCTGGGCCCGGTCCCTGCACTACTCCCACCGAGGTTCGCCCGGCCTGGTCGGCGTCTCGGTCGGCGTCCGCGAAGGCGAGATCCTCGCGGTGACCGGCCCGCGCGGCAGCGGCAAGACCACCCTGCTGCGGTGCCTGTCCGGGCAGCTGGTCCCCGACGAGGGCGAGGTCTGGTTCAACAGCGTCCCGGTGCACACCATGGGCCGGCTGACCCGTGAACGGCTGCGCCGTGACCGTTTCGGCTGGATCGGCCCCGAGCCGCAGCTCCTGCCCGAGCTGCGGGTCTGGGAGAACGCCGCCCTGCCGCTGCTGATCACCGGAACCGGGCACCGTACGGCCAAGCGCGCGGCGGCCGAGTGGCTGGAGCGCCTCGACCTTGGCCCCTTCGCGGGTAAGCGCCCCAGCGCGCTGAGCCGGGCCGAGGCCCAGCGGGTCGCCCTCGCCCGGGCCCTGGTCAACGAGCCCGCGGTGATCTTCGCCGACGAGCCCACCGCCCCGCTGCACCGCGCCGACCGCGCCCTGCTGCTGCGGACGCTGACCACCGCGGCCCGCTCCCACGCGATCACCGTGGTCGTGGCCACGCACGACCCCGACACCGCCGCGGCCGCCGACCGGCGCCTGGCGCTGCTCGACGGCCGGCCGGCCGGGGCCGCCGGACCCGGGTGGCCCACCGACACGGAGGGCCAGGCGGCGTGCTCCCTCTCCGCCTAGTCCGCGGCTCGCGGCCCCTGGTCCAGCTGCGCCGGCTGCTGGTCGCGGCCGCCTCGGCAGGCTCCGGATTCCTGCTCCTGCACGTCCTGGCGGGCGCGCTCGACCGGCCTGCCGGATCGTTCCCCCGGCTGCTGTGGGCCCTGGTCCCGGTCGCCCTGACGGTGCAGATGGCCGTGGCAGTGGCCCGTACCGACCCGTCGGTCCGGCCCCCGGAGGGCCCCGACGCCCCCGGGCTGGGCCGCGTGCGCCGCGCCGTGGCGGCCGCCGTCTCCACCGCCGTGGCCTGTGCGCTGGGCAGCCTGACGGCACTGGCCGTCTTCCTGCACCTGCGCGGTGAGCTCACCGGGCTGCCCTTCGACGGGGCCGGCGCCGCACTGCTGCACGCGGACCGGCCGCTTCCGGTGGCCGCCGCACTCACCCTGCTCGCGCTGGTGCCGCTGACCGCCTCGGCGGCGGCCGCCCTCTGTCTGCGCAGCCGGCCGAGCCGCACGGCGGAGGCCGACCTGCCGTGGGGCGTGGCACTCACCGCGTGCGGCCTCGCCGTCGAGGCGTACGCGGGCCCCGGCACGGCCGGGACGCTGGCC
>NZ_WTFF01000749.1 GCF_019400985.1 Streptomyces bambusae | reverse complement strand
GGTCGGGCATGAAGCCCTGGACGGCGGCCAGGACGGCGTAGTCGCCGCAGCCGGGGCACCAGCGGACCTCCTGGTCCGACTTGAAGTCCTTCATCGACTGCCGGCCCTCGGCCTTGGGCACCAGGGACAGCAGGGAACCACCGGCGGGCGCCGTCAGCTCAGACATTGCGAATGGCCTCCTCGATCACCTGTGCGAGCTGTGCCGCCTTGAAGGGCATGCCGTTGACCTGGGTGTACGACTGGGCGTCGACCAGGTACTTGGCCCGGATCAGGGTGGCCAGCTGCCCGAGGTTCATCTCCGGCACCACTACCTTGTCGTAACGCCTCAGGACGTCCCCGAGATTCCTCGGGAAGGGGTTGAGATGGCGCAGGTGGGCCTGGGCCACCGGCAGGCCGGCCACCCGCAGGCGGCGTACGGCGGCGGTGACGGGTCCGTAGGTGGAGCCCCAGCCCAGGACGAGGGTGCGGGCGTGGTCGGGGTCGTCGACCTCGACGTCGGGGACGGTGATGCCGTCGATGCGGGCCTGGCGGGTGCGG
>NZ_WTFF01000748.1 GCF_019400985.1 Streptomyces bambusae | reverse complement strand
GGCCCCGCCCGCGGCGATACGGACGGCCACGCGCAGGCAGATCAGGTCCAGGTGGGCGGCGAACACCTCGTCGCGGCCCGGCCGGCCCTCGTCCACCCCGGCCTGGCGGACCCCGGCCAGCAGGCGCAGGGTCAGCGGATGCCGGGCGTCGGCGGGCCGGACGGCGTCGGCGGGGATGCCGTACCGGTCACGGGCCGCGGCCGCCTCGGCGGGCGTGAGGTCGCCCCGGCGGAGCGGGGGGGGCAGCTGGGCTGCCGGCCGTCGGGGCAGGTACAGCACCCCCGGCGGGTACAGGGCCCCGGCATGCTCCCAGAACTCGGGCCGAGAGGCGATCACGAGCTGGGCCCCGGCCGCACGCAGCCACTCGACGGTGGCATCGGTCCAGTCACGGAGACGGTGCGCCAGGTGCGGCGGCATCTCCTCGGGTGCATCGAGCAGCACGACCAGGCCCCGCCCGGCCCCCCGGCCGACGGCGGCAATCCGCTGCGCGAGCCCGGACCCGCCGACGTCGCCGCTGCTCGCGTCTTCGACCGGGCCG
>NZ_WTFF01000747.1 GCF_019400985.1 Streptomyces bambusae | reverse complement strand
GAACAGGATTAGATACCCTGGTAGTCCACGCCGTAAACGATGAGTGCTAAGTGTTAGGGGGTTTCCGCCCCTTAGTGCTGCA
Source organism: Streptomyces bambusae (assembly GCF_019400985.1). Classification (GTDB taxonomy): domain Bacteria; phylum Actinomycetota; class Actinomycetes; order Streptomycetales; family Streptomycetaceae; genus Streptomyces; species Streptomyces bambusae_A. The sequence goes on along the minus strand of NZ_WTFF01000747.1, from coordinate 461 downwards.
GCTAACGCATTAAGCACTCCGCCTGGGGAGTACGGTCGCAAGACTGAAACTCAAAGGAATTGACGGGGGCCCGCACAAGCGGTGGAGCATGTGGTTTAATTCGAAGCAACGCGAAGAACCTTACCAGGTCTTGACATCCTCTGACAATCCTAGAGATAGGACGTCCCCTTCGGGGGCAGAGTGACAGGTGGTGCATGGTTGTCGTCAGCTCGTGTCGTGAGATGTTGGGTTAAGTCCCGCAACGAGCGCAACCCTTGATCTTAGTTGCCAGCATTCAGTTGGGCACTCTAAGGTGACTGCCGGTGACAAACCGGAGGAAGGTGGGGATGACGTCAAATCATCATGCCCCTTATGACCTGGGCTACACACGTGCTACAATGGACAGAACAAAGGGCAGCGAAACCGCGAGGTTAAGCCAATCCCACAAATCTGTTCTCAGTTCGGATCGCAGTCTGCAACTC
>NZ_WTFF01000746.1 GCF_019400985.1 Streptomyces bambusae | reverse complement strand
CGGCGGGGGAGCGGGGGTCCGGCGGGCGGGCGCGGGCGCCTCGTCGTAGTACACGGCGGGCTTCTGCCCGCTCTCCACGGCCCGTACGGCGGCCAGCAGGTCCGCGGCCGTCCCGCTGAGCTTGGCCCCGGCGTCGATCGGCTCCGTCCGCTCCGCCTTCCGCCGCGCGATCCGCTCCCGCTCGACCTTCTGCGCCGCCAGCTCGGCCTCGGCCTCGGACAGCTGCCCGGCCGCAGCCTCGCCACCTTCCGCGGCCCCGGCCCCGCCCTCGGCGCCTTCCGCCTCCGTGGCTTCGGCCGGAGTCCCGTCGGCCTCGCCTTCGGGTCCTTCCGCAGCCGCAGTTCCGGCCTCGGAGCCCGCCGTTTCCTCGGCCTCGCCTTCGGCGTCGTTCGGCGCCGCTGCCTCGCCATCGGCAGGCGTCCCGTCGGCGTCGCCTTCCTCGTCGGCCGCAGCGTCGGAAGCGTCGTCCGCGCCTTCCCCGGCCGCGCCGGGCCCGTCCGGAGCCGCGTCCGCGCCGGGCCCGTCCGGAGCCGCGTCCGCGCCGGGCC
>NZ_WTFF01000745.1 GCF_019400985.1 Streptomyces bambusae | reverse complement strand
ACCACCCGTGAGTCGGTGGCCAGGGCAAAGTGGGTATAAGAGACAGGGTCGTAGCCGGGGCCGCCCGAGGTTGGTTAACCAACGGACTAGGGCGGGTAGTGGGGGGTGCACCACCCGGGGGTCGCCCCGGGGGGGGCGGCCTGGGGGGAAATGGTCAAAATGGATCCCGGGCCGCGGACGGCGGCCGCTGTGCGCTCGGGTCGAGCAGCGACGGCGGCTATCACCCCGTACGACCCACCGTTGCGAACCAGCTTCTGGACGTGGCCGGGTCCGCTAGGCCCGCAGTGGCGGTGGCGGTGCGGGCCGCTGCGGTCGGCGCGGGCACGGACGGGTTGTCGGGCACCGCGCAAGCGGCGGCCGCCGGGCACGACGGAATGGTGCGCGGGGGCGCGATGGCGTCGTGGAGCCCCCACAAGCCGGAGGGGCTGTGCCTGATGTCCGAGCCCTGGGCGTCCAACCTGTGCCGGCCAGGCGGCCGGCACCCCCCGGCCGAGTTCGGGGGGACCCGCGGGCTGACCGCGGTCCAGTGCGAGCCCGCTCACCTCTGCCCG
>NZ_WTFF01000744.1 GCF_019400985.1 Streptomyces bambusae | reverse complement strand
CTGCCGCGCCTGCCGACCGGCCCGCCGACCAGCCCGCCCCGCCGCCCGCCCCGCCCGCGGAGCGTGCCTCCGCGGGCGACGGGCTGCGCTTCGCCTTCGGCACGCTCACCGTCTTCCCCGTCCGGATCACCCGCTGGGACCGCCCGGCGGCCCGGACCGGGATGCTGTGCGCGCCGCTGGCCGGGCTGGCCGTCGGGCTGTGCGCGGCCGCGCTCGGCGCAACCCTGGTCCTGCTGTCCGCCGGGCCGCTGCTGGCCGCCGTGGCCACCGTCTGCGTCCCCGCCGCCCTGACCCGCGCCCTGCACCTGGACGGCCTTGCCGACACCGCCGACGGACTGGGCAGCGCCAAGCCCGCCGAGACCGCGCTGCGGATCATGAAGCAGTCGGACGTGGGCCCCTTCGGGGTCGTCGTGCTGCTGCTGTCGCTGCTGCTCCAGGTGGCCGCGCTGGCCGACCTCTACGCCGGCGGCTGGGCCCGCGGCGCCCTGGCCGCCGTGACCGCCGCCGTGGCCGCCCGGCTCGCCCTGACGCTGGCCTCCGGCGCAGGGGCCCCCGC
>NZ_WTFF01000743.1 GCF_019400985.1 Streptomyces bambusae | reverse complement strand
TATATACTTGCATAGTCGATCTGTCTTATTCTACATTTGTTTTTTATCAAAACAGAACAGGGCACAAGAGTCCAGCCTGGGCGGGGGGGGGTGGGAGGTGGTAAAAAGAGCAGGGGGGGCGGGGGCCGGGCGGAAGGACGAGGGGCGGCCGTCCGCCCCGGCCGCCGAGCCGCCGTTCGACCTGGAGGACATGGACCCGCCGTGGGACGACTGGGAGTGAGCCACCACAGGTGCCGCTGGGGCCACCGGAGCGGCCGGAGCGGCCGGAGCGGCGGCGCCGGGACCGGTCAGCCCCGGCGCTGACGCATCCCTTGCGCCGCCCGCCCCGGCGGCGGTCCCGGCTCCGGTGCCGGCCGGTGCTCAGTGCCGAAGTCGCTCGCGCCCGGTTGGGGCTTCCCGGCCCCGGCGCTGACGCATCCCTTGCGCCGCCAGCCCCGGCGGCGGTCCCGGCTCCGGTGCCGGCCGGTGCTCAGTGCCGAAGCCGCTCGCGCCCGGTTCGGGCTTCCCGCCCGGCGGCCGGAGCGGCGCGGCCCCGAGCCCCGGCTCGGCGCCCGGCGTTGTCC
>NZ_WTFF01000742.1 GCF_019400985.1 Streptomyces bambusae | reverse complement strand
CTCCACGCCCTCGTAGGCCTGGGCCAGATCCGGCAGCAGCACACGCCACGACACACCGTCCACCACCAGGTGATGGGCCATCAGCAGGAGGCGCTGCTCGTCCTCGAACCACACCGCCTGCACCATCGCGCCGCTCTCCGGCGCCAGGCGTGCCTGCGCGGCGCGCGCCTCGTCGGCGACCCCGCCCTCGGCACGGCGCAGCACGTCGGCGGCCCGGACCGAGCCGGCCTCGGCGACGTCCAGGTTCCAGACGCCCTCGCCCCGCACCAGACGGGAACGCAGCACGTCGTGGTGGTCCAGCACCCTCTGCACGGCATCCGCCAGCCGCTCGTACGAGGCATCGGCCGGGGTCTGCACCAGCATCGCCTGGTTGAACCCCTCCACCGGACCACCCAGCTCACGCAGCCACCCCACGATCGGGGTCTCCGCCACCGCACCCAGACCCGCCTTCGGGTCCTCGGTCGCCGTGCCGGTGGCGGACGTGGCCACGGCCGCCAGCGCCTCCGGCGTGCGGTGCTGGAACACCTCACGCGCCGAGAACACCAGACCCGCCTTACGCGCCC
>NZ_WTFF01000741.1 GCF_019400985.1 Streptomyces bambusae | reverse complement strand
GGGTCGGAGAACGCGACGATGACGTCCTTGCGGGAGAGGATCTCCGTCAGTACGTTCAGCGCGGTGTCGCCCTTGCCGGAGCCGGTGCCGCCGGCGATGAGGACGTGGGTGGAGTTGCGGCCGGCGTCCGGGTCGCCGGGCAGCCACAGCAGCAGCGGCGCGCCGTCGTCGTAGCGTCCGATGACCAGCGGCTCAGCGATCGACCCACCCAGGTTCGACGGGCCTTCCCACTCCACGACCTCGGCGAGCATGTCCTCGGGGACGATGACCAGGTCCCCGCGGCGGGCCGATCCCGGGTCGGGGGTGTAGCGGACGGCGGAGGTAGGCAGATCCAGCGCGGACGCAATCCGGGCCAGGGCCTTGGCCACGTCGTCGTTGGTCTGCTCCCCCGGCTCCAGTGCGATGGGGGCGGTGACCCGGTTCGGCTCCACCCGTGCGGCGCCGATCTGGGCGCGGGCGAGACCCACCTTCTCCAGCAGACCCCCATCCCCGAACAGACCCCCGTCCCCGATGCCGGCGGTGGTGCCTTCGGGGTTGTGGCGGAGCATCATCCGCACGTTCCAGGACAGGGC
>NZ_WTFF01000740.1 GCF_019400985.1 Streptomyces bambusae | reverse complement strand
GGTAGTCGAGCTGCCCGTCGCGGGTCCAGCGGACCGTGTCGCCGGTCCGGTACATCCGGGTGCCCGCGGGCCCGTACGGGTCCGCGACGAAGCGCTCGGCCGTCAGGTCGGCGCGGCCGAGGTAGCCACGGGCCAGACCGGCGCCCGCGAGATAGAGCTCTCCCGCGACACCGGGGGCGACCGGCCGCAGGGCGGCGTCCAGGACGTACGTACGGGTGCCCGGGATCGGCGTACCCATCGAGGGGACACCGGAGTCGGCCGTGAGGGGTGCGGAGGTGGTGGCGACGACCGTGGATTCGGTCGGCCCGTAGGCGTTGACCATCCTCCGGCCCGGAGCCCAGCGGTCCACCAGCTCGGCGGAGGTGGCGTCACCGCCGACGATCAGCGACCGGAAGGCCGGGAACTCGCCCATCGGGACGCTGGCCAGCGCGGCCGGCGGGATCAGGGCGTGCGTGACCTGCTCGGCCGTCAGGACCTCCGCGAGGACCTCACCGGCCAGCGGACCCGCCGGCGGCACGACCAGCGCCGCACCCGCGGCGAAGGTCATCACCAGCTCCAGCACCGAGGCGTCGAAGCTCG
>NZ_WTFF01000074.1 GCF_019400985.1 Streptomyces bambusae | reverse complement strand
GACTGCCGGACTCCGACGGTCAGGAACACGAAGTCGCTGTCGGTCTCTTCGGCGTCGCCGGTGGAGGTCGCGGTGGCCCGGATGCCGGCCGGGCCCTGGGCCACGGCTCGGACGCTTCCGCTGAGCCGCCAAGGGCGGTCGTGGCCGGTCCGGCCGGCGCCCTCGGCGCGATGCACGCGGCCGCCATGCGCCGGGGTGAGGGAGGGGTGCGTGGCGGTGTGGAGACCGGCGGGCGCCGTCACCCACTCCAGGCCCGCGGGCAGTTGGACGTCGAGGCGCACGCCCGTGTCCCGGCCGGCGGTGCCGACCTCGATGTCGATCCGGGCGGTACCGCCCAGGGCGGGCACCTCGGACAGGCGCAGGGAGACGGACAGGCAGCGGGACCCTTCGTCCGTGCGGTCCAGCCGGGGCGCGGACGACCGGCACGCGGCGCTCGTGTCCCGCGCGCCGGCACCGGCCGAGGAGAGCGCGAGTGCCTGCGCTCCGCCGGGCCCGGCCGTCAGCGCGAACAGCAGAGCGCACACGGCGGCGCCCACCGCGTGGCGGTGGTGCGTACGACTCAGATGCATGGGGGGTCCTCTCGAGTCGGCGAAACTCGGTGCGGAAGCGGGTTCTACCGGAACCCGCGCCGCGTGGTGGCCGATCCGTGCCACCGGCTCGGATCGGCACACCGGCCAAGCCGCAAACAGGCCAACCTGACGCGCTGGGTGGGGCGCAACGTTCGGACCTTGTCGGCCAGGCCCCGCGACGTCTGGTGCCGCTGTGTGCCGAGGCCTCCCATGAGGTCGTCGACGCCGCCGTTTGCGACGGGCCGACCGGTCGGTGCGTTCGGGAGTGGTGGCCTGCCACCGGGGGCCTCCGTGGACGGTCCGCCCGGACCGAACCGTTCGGACCGAACCGCTCGGGCCGAGCGCAGGCCTTGATCGTCCTTTCGAGCACCGCATACCGTCAGGACGGTGGAAACAACGCACCGGCCCGCCGCCCGGGTCATCTGCCTGGACGCTGCCCACCGCCTGCTACTTCTGCGCTGGCGGGACCCGTTCGACGGGACATGGCTCTGGGAGCCACCTGGTGGCGGCATCGAGCCCGGGGAGACGCCGCTGACTGCGGCTCGACGTGAACTGGCAGAGGAAACCGGACTCGACCCGGCCGCCGTCCTTGACCGGTCGGTGCTTGTCGACCGTGACGTGCAGTGGAACGGCAAGCGGTACACCGGGACGGAGCACTTCTTCGTCGCTCGGTTTGCGGACGAGCAACCATCCCTGGTGCGGACCGGCTTGCTCGCCGACGAGCAGGCCGCCCTGGACACGCATGCCTGGATCGCGTGGTCGGACCTGGACTCGCTGACGGACCCGGTTGAGCCACCGAGTTTGCTGACCGTGCTCTGCTCCCTGGTGCCTGACGGCCCGTGGTGTGATCGTGATCGTGCATGAGATGCGGTCGCAGCGACTGCTTCGCCGGAGCTGATGGACGACGTCGCGGTCGTCAGCGACCACGGCAGCGGTCAGGTCGGCACGTACGCCTTCACCGGCAAGGCAGGACGGCACGTTCAACGGTCCGCTGGCCGGCTGGCGTTCGCCCAGCGGCTGGCACGCCTCGGCCGCCAGGTTCACGGCCGCGGACACCAACGGCGACGGACGTGCAGATATCGCGGCGACGTACTTCCACGGCTCGGTCGAGACGGCGCTGCACGTCACCTGTTCCGGGGCGCCCCCGGGCGCGTTCCGGCACACTCCGGTTCGGCTGCCGGCTGTCCGCGGCCCATGGCTGCGCAAGATCCTCGGCAACCTCACGCCGCACATGCCCGCCGGCTTCATCCAGTGCTCTGGCCGGAAAGGTCATCCGGTTCGCGGCGTCCAGTGCGGTGCGTCGCACGGCGGAGGGCCGCAGCTCGCACTTGGCGTACTCGCGCGGTCGGCCGGGCCGTAGCGGGCCGCGCGAGCAGCGAACGGGCGTCGTGCGCTGAACCGTCCTGCTCAGCGTACGACGGTCTCGCCCGCCCGGACGGCTCTCATCACGCGCTCCACGGTCTCGTGCTGCTCGCCGACCGGGGCGGCGTAGCCGATGGCTCTGCGGGCGGCGCTCTCGCCGAGTGCCCGGGTCATCGCGCCGACCAGGAGCGCGCCGTACAAATCGGATCCCGTCCCTGTCTCGAGCCTCGACGGGTGTCGTCCCACTGCCTCTCCGTCCCCCCGTTCGTCCGGCAGCCAGTATCTGGGGCAGCGCTCGCGCCTGGGCACGACTACTCAGCCGGCGTACTCATCGGGCCTCCAGTCGACCCCGGGTAGTGGCGCCCCGCGCCCGCGCCGGCGAGTTCTTCCCGCCGGCAGTTCGACTGCCCAGGTGTGCGGCTCGAACATGCCTGGACCCATCGTCCGCAGCCGGCCCACCGGCAATGGGGGGGCGTGGCGGAGCACCGCCCATCGCTCTGCGCGGACCGAAGTCAGTCCCACTGCCGGTAGGCAAGGGAAGCCACCGGCTGGGGCTTGCCGATCACGGCCAGGGCGATGAAGAAGTTGATCTGGCCGATCGCGATGGTGAGGGTGACCAGCGCCTTCTCGTCGTAGTGCTTGGCCACCTCGGCGTACAGCTCGTCGGAAACGCGCTCCTGGCCGTGCGGGGCCGGCTGAAGGGTGGCCTCCACGAGGGCGAGGGCGGCGCGTTCGGCGTCGCTGAAGAACGGGGCGTCCTGCCAGGACGAGACAGCGGTGATGCGCTCCTCGGACTCCCCCGCCTTGCGCAGGAAGCCGGTGTTCAGGACGGTCAGGTAGGTGTTGCGGACGATCTGACCGGCGCGCAGGTGGACGAGGCTCATCGTGGTGCGCGGCACCGAGCGGTTGCCGGTGGCGCGGAAGAGAGCGGCACTGATGTCGTTCAGCTCGGGCACGAACTCGGCCGGGTCGGGCATCCGGGAGATCGAGACGGCGGACGCGGTGGAGGCGGTGGAGGCGGTGGAGGTGTTCGTCATGGCTGCTCTCCTTGGTCGGTGTCTTCACAGCACTGACGAACGGGCGCACGAGGACGTGACAGGTTCGGGAGAGTTTTTCCAGCCTGCTCAGAGCCCGCCGACAGCCGGATCTGAATCCGTTCAGGTGAAAGACCGTACCGGGAGGGGTAACCGGCCGCGTGGAGTCGGCCCGCACGGTGGTGGCGGCCGGGCAGGTGGACCTGTTGGTTGGTGGGCCGACGACGGAGGGATGGCCGCAGAGGAGTGGCCGCCGTGTGGGCGGCACAATGGCCCCGTGAGCGTCCAGACCAAGATCTTCAGGCTCTTCAGCTACCGGCCTTGCGGGCACGAGCTGCTGGTGCGTGTCGTCCGGCCCGCCGCCTCGAACGCCGACCAAGGGGCGTTGGACGCCGCCGACGGTGTCGCTGACGCAGCAACGGAACGTCTTCGCACCTGGTGGGAGCAGTCGCGCTTGCAGCCCGACTGTCCGCACCGGCACACATCGAGCCTGGTCGCCGAGATGCAGGAGGAACCGGTCGGAGAGGACCTCCTCGGCTCGGGCCGTCGACAGCTCGGGGTATGGGTGGCGGGGACGAAGTTCGGCGCGCCGTGGATGGTCCTCGGGAGCGCATCGACCGAAGCGGAGTTCTGGCGAGAGGTCCGACTCGACTCCGACCTTGTCGATCTCGGCCCCCTGGCCCCTGCCGAACTGCACCACGTCCACTTCCTCACCGACGAGGACGACCCACCAAGCCGGCAGCCCTGACGGAAGGCCGGCGGATCGGCACCTCCGCAGCCGGGGCCGGTCACTGCACTCCCGGGCCGTGCTACGACGTCGCCCGTTCGCGTCCTGGTCAGTAGGAGAAGATCGGGTGACCGCCGCCGGGGCGGGTCCAGTGGTGGCCGGCCCGGGCCAGGTGCGTTCAGCAGCCCGGTGCAGCGCGCAGGGTCATCCCGTGGCGGGTGCGCAGGCACCGTACCTCCCGGACCGAGAGGGCGGTCACCGACAACGGTCCGCCCCGCATGAACGTGTACAGCACTTCCGCAGGTGCGGCTACGTCGGACCGTTTCAAGAGCCTCGAACCCCGGTTGCTCACCGCAGTCGTGGCCTTGCACCAGTGCTCCGACTGGCCCGAACAAACCGGGGCCTTCGGCTGGTACGGAGTGTGAAGCGGCTGGCGGGGGGATCTCTCGCCGCGGGAGGCGTGGCCCGCTCCCCGGAGTGACGCACAGTCGGGTCGGCGGACCAGCGCGCGTAGATCCTTGAGGCTCCGAAGGTAGCCTCCTGGGGAGCAGACGCAGCGGAGGGAGCAGCATCGTGGCGGAGCAGACGTGTGGAGCCTGGGCGCAGTTCTTCGACGACGAGGGGTACGAGGCCGGGTGTGTGCTGCCTGCAGGGCACCCGGGCAGGGTGCATGAGGACGCCATCATCGGCCCGTGGGACGAGGACGAGCTCTACACCACCCGTCCCGAGTAGCTTCGGCTCCCTGTCAGCCTCCTCGCTTCGTTGCAGCCGTCCGGTGCTCGACGCACCGACATCGGCTCGACTCCCCTGCAACCGGACGCACCGCGGTAGTTCGCAAGGGCCGTCCTGGCCTCAACCTGCATATCCCCGCCGGGGAATGAGCACAGAATCCCCCTGCTCCGTGGGCTGACGGCATCGATCAAGCAGTTCCAAGTCACCTTCGGCTGCGCAGGACCTGAGCGCGTCCGCTGCCGGTGGGGACCGGCGGATGCCGCCAGGGGCGTTCCTCTCAGTCATGGCGGTGATAGGCCTTGTTCGCAATGCGCCAGCCGTCGCCGGCGCGGATCAGCAGGAAGACGTCGGTGAACGTGTCTGCGCCGTGCCGGAGCGTCATGGTCGCGGTCGCGGCGGTGCCGTGGACATCGACCGAGTCGATGCGGCGGAAGCGGGTTCGTTCGTCCGGGGCCGGCCGGCCCCGGAAGAGGGCGCAGTACTCCTCCAGGCGCCACGAGACGAACGCGCCGGCCCGGATCCCTTCGATGTGGGCGGTGGGCAGGAACGCTTCGCGGAAGTGGGCGGGGTCGCCGGTGGCGTGTCCGCGGATGTAGGCGCGGAGCGGTTCGAGCACGGCGTCCTCCACGGCGGGGACGGTGGCGGCAACGGCGATGTCGGCCCCGGGGTCGGCAGGGGTGTCGGCCAGGTCGGCCGCGCTCGGCGAGGGAATGTCCGACGCGGCGGCGAGCAGAGCCATGTCCTTGGCCAACGCACCGATCGTGAATTCGGCCGGCCCGGCGGGCGGCTCGCCGAGGAGGAAGCGTCGTTTGCGGGCCACGAGCCCGCCGAGCTGGCCCAGTTCGAGGACGTCCAGCACCTGGGCACGGGGCAGGCCGAGGGCGTCCGCCTGCCGTAGTGAGTCACGCAGCGCGAGGACGGCGCCGGCGAGACCGTTGTTGGCGATCAGCTTGAACGCGGCGGCGGTGGAGGCGTCGCCCACGCGCCGGACGGTACCCAGGGTTTCCAGGACCGGCCGGACACGATCGAGTGCGTCCTGGTCTGCGGCGGCAAGGATCTGCAGGGCGCCGGCGGCGGCAGCGGGCACGGAGCCGAGCACGGGCGCATGGACGTAGGCCGAGCCGAGTTGCCGGGCCAGCCCCGCTGCCTCGGCAGGGGCGATGGTGCTGGTGTTCAGCACGATCGTGTCCGGTCTCAGCGCTTCACGGACGTCGTCGAGGACCTGGCGGCAGGCCGGGCCGTCGAACAGGGCGAGGAGCACGATGTCGGCCTTGGCGACGGCTTCGTACGGGTCACCGGCCGTCTTGACGGCGCCTGACGTGCGCCCGGAGCGCGTCCAGCCGACAACGTCCCAGTCCTGGGCAGTCAGTCGTGCAGCGATCGCGCCGCCCATGCGCCCCAGACCGAGGACGGCGATCGTGTGCGGTGTGGTCATGCATGTCAGCGTGGTTCACGTCGATGGTTGCGACAAGCGCAGATTTCGCATACCCGCCATGCGGGACGTGCATAGCGGCCGGGCATACTGCCGCCATGGATCTGACTGTGTGGCGAACTTTCGCGGCGGTGTGCAGACTCGGGTCGCTCTCGGCGGCGGCAGCCGAGCTCAACCACACGCAGTCGGCCGTCTCCCGGCAGATCGCCGGGCTGGAGCGGCAGCTCGGCGTGCCCCTCATGGAGCGCCATGCGCGTGGTGTGCGCCCGACGCCGGCCGGCGAGGTGTTCCTGCGCCACGCCTTGGCCACGCTCAACGAAGCCGACCGCGCCGTTCGCGCCGCACGAGACGCTCACGCCGGGGCGTCCAGCCGGCCGCTGACCGTCGGTGCGACACCGTCCCTCGCCGCGGGGATCGTCCCCGAGGCCATCCGGAGGCTGTTGGAACAGGACGGCTCCATCCGGTGGAGCCTGCTCCCCGGCCTGAGTGCACAACTGCACAACCGCGTGATCGCAGGCGATCTCGATGTCGCGGCCGTCACCGACGCTCCGCCGGGCCTGCCTCATGACCCGCGGGTGGAACGCCGGTTCCTCGGGCTGGACGAGATGGTCGTCGTACTGCCCGCCGGCCATCCGCAGGCCGGGCGCGGCCCGGTGCGCATTCAGGCGCTGGCAGAGCACACCTGGGTCGAGGACAATGACGGCTCGGCGGCGCTCCTGCGCCAGCACGCCGCCCGCGCCGGAGTCACCGCCCGCATCGACCTCGCCGCTGCCGATCTGCCCGGCAAACTGGCCCTGGTCGCGACGGGGCACGCCATCGCGCTCGCACCCGGAGTGCTCAGGTGCGCACTGCGGACCGACGTCACCACGGTCGGCCTCGTGGATCCTCCGACCCGCGGCATCTACACGATCACACCGCGTCGAGCCCCCCATCCCTCCGCTGCACCCTTGCTCGAACAGCTCGCGAGAGCCTTCTCCTCGATCCGTCCGGCGCCTGCCGCCGCTCACCGGCTGCCGGCTGCCGGCTGCCGGCTGCTGACTGCTGACTGCTGACTGCTGACTGCTGACTGCCGAACGTCTCGGCTGCGTGTGACGGTGCCGCCGCGACGACGTCGTTGCGTCGTGGTCAATGTCCCCCGCGTGGTTCCAGGCAGCCGCCCTCCATGTAGGCCCCGTGCGTCTCGACCTTCACGGGAGTGCCCAGACGGCCGGTGACGCACGGTCCGGTGCCGGGAACGGCGAACGCGAAGCCGAGCACCCCGCCCGATCCGTAGACCTCTGAGGCGCCGGTGGGATACCCGAGGGCCTGGAGGGTTGCGGCGAGTGCGGCTTGGTCGGCGGGCAGCCGCTTGCCGGGCCCTGTCAGTTCCTTCGTGATCCGCTCGGCGTGCGCGCGGCCGACGCAGGTCTGCTCCGGGGTGAGCCGGGCCTTCGTCTTGAAGGCATGGTTCTCGGCGTACTTGGCCGCTTCGGAGTCGGTGGGGCGCGGGTCGGCGGGTGCCGTCGTCCCGGAGGGCGAGGGTCCGGCTGCGAGGTTGCGGCAGCGCGCGGCGATCTCCGGGAACTGCCGGTCGTGCTGCTGCCCGCCTGCCTCGGCGCCGGCGGACACCGATGCCTGTACGTCCGCCGCCCGCGCGGAGGCTTGGCCGCTCTCCCCGGTCGCCGTCACCGTTCCGCAGCCGGTGAGGCCGAGCGAGCCCACCGTGAGAACCGCCGCGATCGCGGCGGCGGACCAGCTCTGACACTTCACGGCGGACTCCCCGTCTCGTTCGGACACACGGACGGCCGATTATGCCCGGACCGGGCCGCAGTGGGCCTGAGTACCTGTACTCAGGCCTACCGGAACCCGAACCGCCCGGCCACGGGACCCCCTCCCCCGCAGGGCGACCGCGCGGGGAGCTCCGTCATGCAGGACTGCGTGCGCCCGGCCTCGTCGGGCACACGCTTGCCGCTGCTCAGGTCCGGTACCGGTACCCCTGCGGCGCGGATCGTGCCCGGGTCGGGCAGGGTGCCGGATGATGCCGAGGCCACGCCCCGGGCGCGGCCGCCGTGCCCCGGCGGCCACGGGGTGCGGGGCCGGGGCCGTCTGGTCCGGGAGCAGGACGCGCACCGAAGCTGCCCCGTACCGCTCAGGCCTCCCAGTCCTCCTCGTCGCCGCCGCGCATGGTGCGCCATCCGGCAAGGTCTTCCAACGCCTCCCGCGCCAACTGGGCGTACTGCACCGGGCACTCCCACAGCTCGCGGGCCGAGAACTCGGCGGGCACCGGGGTGTCGGGGTGGTCGTCCGGCGCGTACAGGTGGACCACCGCGCGGTACCGGGACTGCACGGTGGAGTCGGCGGTTGACCAGGGGTGCTGCGGATGCTCGCAGGAGACGTCCAGGTCGATGGTGGCCATCGCGGCGGCGAGGTCGCGCGCGTACGAGGGCGGCAGGCCCCCGTAGGACTGGGCGATGCCCATCCACAGGCAGAGGAACACGCCGATCCGCTCCTCGTCCCGCATCTGCCCGGTGAGCCAGCGGCGGGCGGACCACAGGGCGACCGGGCCTGTGTTGTCCTCCCAGCTCCGGCGGATCGCGTCCTGCATGGCGACGATGTCGAGGCGGCCGTCGTCCCGGACGAACTGCGCGTCCAGATGGGAGACGTCGATGCCGCCGAAGAGCTTCTGGTGCGCCTCGTGCAAGCGGCCCAGGGCCTCATCGGCGACGGCCGCGAGGAACCCCTCGCAGTCGAACGCCGCCGACTCCGCCCTGTCCAGACCGTAGTCCTCGGCGAATGCGGCGCGTCCGGCCTCGGTCAGCATGCTCACCCCGGCCTCGACCTCGTACTCCGGGTCCAGCTCCGCGGGGTGGGCGCCGGCGGGGCAGGTGCAGGAGGCCCGGTCCAACTGCGCACGGAACCCGTCCAGGGCCCCTGTGTACGACGCGAACAGGGACTTGCTGAAGATGCGTGCGCAGACGTACCAACAGGTGGCATGCAGGAGGATCGTGTACCCGGTCCGTTCCCGTCGGCTCTCCGCGGTGGCCTCGCGGCAGAGCGCCTCCGCCGCGTCGTGGGCGAGGGCGGCGAGGGTCGATTCGGGATCTGCATAGGGGTAGTCACTGACGATCCCGGACAGGTCGGAGATCAGTTCGCGGTGGTCGGCAGGCAGCGTGGGCGTCACTTCAGTCACATCCGTAACCGACGGTTGCGCAGGTCGGGCGGTTCCCCCTGACGCACGTGGATGATGGTCCGGTCGGCTCCGTCCTGAGTCCGGGGGGAGGGAGAGCAGGAGGTCCAGCCTGTCGACGGACGCCTCGTGTTGTGCCTGGGCCAGCGGCACAGGAGCGGGGCCTATCGGATGCGGCCGATGCGGTGGAGTGAGTGGCGGCGCTGCTGGTCACAGGCGGGTGGTGAACCGGCCGTCGGGCAGTTTGCGGAGCCAGCCGCGATCGACGGGTCTGACCTGCTTGCTGCGTAGCGGTTCCAGCTTGGCCTTCAGGCTGACGTTCACCCCACCCCCCACCGCTTCGCCGACCTCGCGGCCCATGACCGGTCCGGCGGCCTGCCGCACGGCGGCGGTGAGGCGGTGGTAGTCCCACGGGAACGAGTCTTCCTCCACGCCCGGGTCGCGGTGCGGGATCAGCATCACCGTCAGGCCGCCCGCCACGGCAAGCGGGAACCGGAAGGCCGTCCCGTACGTCAGCCGTGGTCTTCCCACTCCGCTCTGCAGAACCGCGCTTCGCTGACGACGGTGTCGCCGGCCCTGGTGGCGCGTACGTACATGTTGAGACCGTCCGGTCCCAGGTCTCCGCCGCAGCCGATGACCAGGCCCCTTTCGCTGTCTTCGATGTGCTGGGTCAAGGCCGCGTCGACAGCGGAGACCGGCATGCCGATCAGCCGAATGCCGTCAAACTCGACCTGCGGGCCGGTGCGGCCGTGAACAGTGACGGCACCCAGAACAGGAGGCCGGCCACGTCCGCAGGAGTAGTGCGCGGTCACACCGGCCGTATCGAAGCGGTCGTCGTGCAGGATCCACTCGCCGGGGCCTTCCCACGGCTCTCCATAGGGGTACCGGCCATGACGAGCGGCTGGCTCCTCGTTCAGCGCGGCCGCGACCTGGGACGGGCACATGCCGAACCTGAGCGGCCCGATGCTCTCCAGCGGTGTCCAATCCCAGCGCAGCCGGTCCTGCTCGGCCTTCACCGGCCACGCTCCCGCATTCGGATCCCGCTCGCGAACATCCCACCTCCGGATGACGGGCTCGGCCCCATAAGGATCCGCGGCCAGCTCGGGGCCGACGAACAGGGCATTAGTGATCATTGTGTCCTGCCGCTCCACGTACCCCTCAGGCGACAACCCCAGTTCCAGAGCGGCACCCATGGAAACCCCCCACGCCTCCACTTCGGGATCGCCACTCCAGTTCACCCGCACCGAAGCCCCCTCCCGGCGTGCGAGGTCGTGGATATCGGAGCGCACGTCTGACGGCACGCGAGCGATCAGCTCAACGTCCCGCAACCGCACCAGAGGCCCGTCCATCGCGTCGATCGCCAGCGCGACCAGACCGGAATCCTCTCCGTATACCGCAGTGACACCCCAATCGCTGTAACAGCCCCAGCCGATCCCGCTGCCCAGGCCCTGCGAGACGTAGGCGACTGCCCCGTCGAGCGCCGTCGCCACCTGGTCGGAATTCATCCCGAACCGCAACGGCCCCACACCGACCAACGGCTCGAGTACCCAGTTGGCCCGCGTCCCGGGCCTCCTGTTCCACCAAGACATGCCAACCCCGACAATCGCTCTGACAACCCTCGGCACATCCTGCCGGTGATCTTGTCAGCCACCCTAGGCGCGGCCTCTGACAACGCGTTCGTCGACAGCTTGCCCGGAACACCAGCAGATCCGGGGAGGGAAGCAAGTCGCCGTAGGACTTCCAGGGAACCCGGACACCGGCTGATCAACTCCACAGACAGCCGCCCGTGACCGGCGTGAGTACCCCGGGAGTCGATCACACCGGCCATTCGACCTGGCACTTCAAGTTGGCGGCAAATCAGTGGGGCCACCTGGCCCGTCGTAGGGGTGGGGAGGGCGATGAGGAGCTGCTCGGGCATTGCCGCCTGCTGGTGGACCACGACGCCGTCGTAGTACGAGGCGCGGGCGGGAGAGCCGTGGAGGCGATGACCGCACGGTAGGTCGTGGCGCAGCGGGATGCGCGGGGATCCCCCGCTCCCCGGCTTCCAGGGGCGGGTGGGGCGCGTCCGTGTCCGGGTGGTTGGGGCCGGCCGGGGGCCGGGGCTCGCGCACCGGATCTCCGCCGAGCCAGCCGGCGCGGCAGGAGCAGCTAGGCGGTCTCCACCTGGCCCGGGTGCGTCCGGCGGTCGCCGCCTGCGTCGTCGCCGGGTCGTCGCCGTTCGGCCGGGCGGTCGCTGCGTCGAGGACGAGGGCCAGGAGCCGGCCGGGCTGTTCGGCGTCGCTGCCGTGTGCCGGGGAGAGCGCGATGCGGCGACCCGGCCTGCGACCTGACCATCGCCTTCACCCTGATGTCGCCCGACAGCCGGGCCGTCTTCCGCACCGTGCTCGGCGTGGACGACGCCACCTGGTTGCGGGGCCGCGGCTGGGCCCTGACCACCGGCCTGAACGCCTACACCTGCCACGCCGCCGTCAACCCCCGAGTCGCCGAGCAGACCACCCGCCAGATTACCGAGGCCCTCATTGGATAGGAGCAGTCGCGAGTCGAGTCGAGTCGAGTCGCGATCGAGAGCGTGGGCGTGGGCGTAGGCGGACCTGGCGCAGGCACCGGGCCCGCCCAAGGGGTGTCCCGTAAATGATCTCTGAACGGGACTCCGAGTCTTTGCGACCATCGTCCCCCGCTGCGATCAACAGTTGGCTCCCCCGTGTGGGGGATCGTGATCGTCCGCATGGCCGACGCCCTGTCGTCGGAGGTTCGGCGACGTTGGAGTCATGCCGATCAACCTTGCTCTGGGCGACACCGACCGACCGGTTCCGCGTTGGGCGCTCCGGTCCGCGAAGGCCCTTCCGTTCGTCGTCCTGCCGCACTGCCTGTGGCGGCTGCCGTTCGCCTTCGACTTCTCGATGGGAATCGTAGATCCGTCGGCATCGCCTATGCCCTGGTGGGCCCCCGCCTACGTGTTCGGGCTGAGCGTGCTCACCGAGGCTCTGGCACTGCTCTGTACCGGCCTGGTCAGCGGGTGGGGTGAGCAGGTTCCGGACTGGGTGCCGCTGATCGGTGGTCGGCGGGTCGCGTTGCTCGCCGCGATCATTCCGGCGGCCTTGGGCGGACTGGGCCTGGTCGTGATGTGGGACACCATGCCCCTTGCCTGGTTCGGTCTGCTGGGCTTTCAGGAGGTCGCCTTCAGCAACGGCTGGTGGATGCTCCTGGCACGCGTGTGCATCAGCCCGGTGATGCTGTGGGGCCCGATCGTGCTCGCCCTCACCTACGCCTACTACCGACGCCGCCGATCCGCCTGACTCCCCCGAAGGTGTTGAGCGCCGGCAGCGCTCCCTTCCGCTCACAGCCGATCGTGACGATGAACGGCCGCCCGCGGTCTTTCCCGGGGCCCTGTCCCCTCGGTGACGCGGAGGCAGGCCACCGCTCGGCTCAGTACAGCTTCCATGCCTCCATGGGCGGGGCGTCCCAGTAGCTCGACCACCGCACGAGTGTGACGGTGTCCCCGTCGCGGCGCACGCCGAAGAAGTATGTGAAGTGGCTCGCGGTTGCGGTAGCTGGGCCGCAGTGTCAGGCCAAGCTTTGCCCTGAAGGCGTCCAGATGCTTGGAGACGTAACGCTTGTCGTCGACGATCGTCTGCCCGGGGTGGGTGGCCAGCTGCATGGTGGTGTGGTCGCTGCCCTTGAGCGTACGCAGCACCCACTCGGCTTCTGCCAGCGGCCCGGTCAACGGCGCCTCTGCGTCGTGGAAGTCGAGGTCCTCGCGTGCGGCGATCGCGGCATGCGACTTGGGGTGCAGGCGTTGGAGGGCTGCTGGGGCGTCGTGCTGGTCCCAGATGTCCAAGGAGGCCCTCTGAAGGGCAGCTCGGCTGCTTCGATGCGCTGGAGTGCGCGTGTCCATGCGCGTTCGGTCATGAAGGGCGCTGCGGAGGGGAGCGGCGTCGGCTCGGCTGCGGGCGCGGGCTTCGTGGGAGGGGAGGAGCTCGGCGATGAAAGTGCCGAGCCTGCCGGAGTATTGCGGGGGGCCTTCAGCCCTTCCTGCTCACTGTCGGCGCCGCCCGCCTCGTCGGCAGAGCCGCCTCCGACGCCGGTGGGCCACTCGGGGCTGACGACGTCCAGGGTCCAGCCGTCTGGTGTGGTGCTGTGCAGACCGGCGCCGAAGAGCCCGGCGATACGCACCGGCGTACCCTCGATCGGGCCGAGCCCCGGGCAGGTGAGCTCCGGCGACGCGTCCGGAGTGCTGGTGTCGGGGTCTGGGTCCCGATCGCGGGCGACCTTCTCGCCGGTTACCGCGTCGAAGAGTCCATGGCCGTCGGTGGACACGACCATGACGAGGTCGTGCCCGCTGTCGGGATGGACGGCGAAGCCAATACCGAGCAGGCCTCCGATGGGGGTCCTGCGGTCCAGCACCGGCTGCCACGGCTCCGGGGCCGGCATGACGGTGGCGGCGATGTAGCGTTCGCGCAGCCTCTGTTGGTACTCCGTGATCAACTCGTCTCCTCGGGGCTGTCCTTGTCGAGGGTCAAGACCACGAACGGGACAGCCGGCTGCGGGCCGCCCTGCCTCGCGGGAAGGGCAGCCATGGCTCAGTCGACGCCGGCGCCGTGCGCGGCGGACAGGCGACGTCTACGCCCTGCTGGTCGAGGGCGGCCATCTGCGTGGCCGTGTCCGGCCAGGCCGGGGAGGCGAGGATCGCATCGCGGACCAGACCCTCCGGCATCGTCGTGCGGAGCATATCCGCCCAACGGCCGGTGGCCTCCGCGCTGATCCGCGCGGCGTTGGCCTCCACGGCCTGGTAGATGGTGGAGGCGACCCGGCCGACCTGCGGGAGGAACGTGCGCAGGCCGGCCCCGGTCTTTGGCAGCAGGACCAGCTGGCCGGGCATCGCGGGCCAGTCAGGGCCACGGTACGCGAGGGCCCGTGGACGCCCGGCATGCCGCCTCCGCCCGGCCCTCCCAAAGAGCGGTCGCCCGGTGCGCGGCCGGCCTGCTCTGACGCATCCGCCACCGCAATCCGGTGCCGCACCACCGCCGGGGGCTACCCTCGCCGCCACAGCCCCTCGTCCACCCGGATCCCGGGCAGGCCCGGCACCGCTGCCGTGGCCGCCCAGAGCTCGTACCGGTCGTCCTCCTCGTCCATCGCGACCCGGAGGCGGCTGCCGTCCTCGAGGATCACCGTCCACAGCCCCGGCGGTTCGGTGTCGCCGTACAGCACGTACACACCGAAGTGGGCGGCGAACCGCTCGGCGAACTCCTGTCGCCCGACCCGGTCGGCCAACCAGCCCTCGACACCGACGCTGAAAGACATCGTGAAGTGGCCGCAGACCTCCCGGTACGTACAGAAGACGGAGAACACAGCGTCCTCCGGGACCTCCTCCAACTCCTCGCCGACCCGATCGTCATGGCCCACGAACAACTGACTCTCAGGAATCTCGAAACAGTCCAGCAGGAACGCCCGCAACGCCCCCTTCACGACCATGCGGGACGACAAACAGTCGTACCCGGTGGCCTCACTCCCCGTCATGCCACCACCCTACGCGCGGCGGCACATCGGCGGCGGGGCGGGGCGTATCCCGTTAGCATCCGACGGTGACGATGCCGGAGGACAAGCCCTTTCTGGATGCGGTGCGACGGGCCGACGTCGGCTGGTTGGCCGGCCACCTCGACGCACGGCTCTGCCTCCCGGCCGTTTTCGGACGCCTCATCGGGCACGACGATCCCCGTCTGCGGCACCTGGGGTTGGTCCTCCTGGCCGAGCGCGTCACGTCGGGCCCGACGGGCGTCGAGGCCGAGATGGCCGAGCTCGCCCAGCTGCTGCCGGTGTCTGTGGAGGGAACGCCGGAGGCGGCACTCGTCCTGGCGGGACTCTACGAACGACTGGGGCCGCATCTCCAGGGGCGCCCCTGGCCGTCGTGGCGTACGGCCGGGCTTCCGGTACCGGTGCGGATCGCCTGGCTGCGCGCGGAGCTCCTCAACGAGCCGGCCGTGATCCGGGAGGAACCTCGGGGCGAACTCCTGTACCAGGCCGTGCGGGACGTGGCGGTCACCTGCGTCCACCGGATCGAGCCACTCGTGAACGAGCTGGTGGACAGCGGTGATGCGGTGTTGCAGGCCGCGGCGCTGCGACTGGCCAGGCAGGGGCTGCACGCCGGTCTGCTGGCTCCCGCACGGGTTCGCGCGTGCCTGGTCGGGCTACTCGGTGCCGACAGCGCGGATGTCGTCGCCGCTGTGCTGGATGAACTCGCCCTGCCCTGGGCGGTGTTGGATCCCCTGCGAGCTGAGCTCCTGCCATTCTTCCTCACCGCCGACGCGGTGACCGCACGGCCCGAGGTGGCCCGTGCCGCACTCACGGCCGCCGCCCGCCACGGGCACCGGGGCCTGCTGCGGCAGGTCGTCGACGGTCCGGACCTGCCGCCCGGTCTTCGTCGGCGCGGCATGGAACTGCTCGGTGACCTGGCCGACCGGGGTGACATCGGTGGGGTGACGGCCATCGCCGTACGGGACCCCTTGCTGTTCGGCGGGCCGGCGGTGACATGCCTGCGCGGGCTCCATCGGCGTGGGCAGTTCCTGGACGATCCGCACGACGTGCTGTCCGTCATCGGTCTGGCGCTGGCTGATCACTCGATACCTCCCCACGAGGTCGCGACGATCCTGTACACCTGTCGACAGGAGGCGTTCCGCGTGCTGGTGGATGCGGCCGCCGACGATCCGAGCTGGCGGCGGCGGCTCGCGCTGCTGGTCGCCCTCGCCGGACAGGGGGCCGGGGACCTGCCGATCGGGGACGTGATCACACGGGTCCTTCCTTCGGCTCCCGCGCCGGGGCCGTTCCTCGACGCCATCCGGGCATTGCGCCATACGGAGGCCGAGGACGCCGTGATCGCCCTCCTGCCGTCCGTTCCCGCAGCGGCCCTGGACGCACTGGAAGCCATCGGCGGGCACCGGACGGCGACGGCGTTGAGGGAAGGGCTCGGCCTCGCCGTCGAGGAGAGCGCGCGCGTGATCGTGCCGCATCTCCGCCCGGTACGGAACCGCGCCCTTGAGGTGCTGTGGCATCTGACCCAGGATCCGGCCCAGCGACGTGCCGTCCTCGTCCGTCTCGATCCCGCCGACCTTCCGACTCGTATCGCAGCCGATCTCGGCGGTCCCGACGAGCGGGAACTGGCTCTCCTGAGTTCCCATCTGGACCCGGACGAGCCGGTGGCGGCACTGTGCAGGCTGGCCACCCACGGCGGCGCCGGTACGCTGCCGGTCATCGAGGACCTGCTCCTGCACATCGTGGCCGACCTGGTGGTGTCCCGGGAGGCCGCGGAGCCCGTGGTGCCTCAGGAGGTCCTGGACGCCGTACACGGTCTGGGCCGCCGCCTCCACGGGCGGAGACGGATCAGGCCGTCCTGCCTGCTGGACGCGGCGACCGCCGAGGAGGCCGGACACGCCCTCGTCGCGACCACGGCCCTGAACCTCCTGGACCGGCCCGGACTGGCCGCCGCTGAGCAGACGATCCTGCTCGAACTCCTGCTCCGGGCCCCCTACGCCGGCACCCGCGCGCGGGTGCACCGCCTGCTGCGCCACCGGGACCGGCACGTGCGCAAGCACGTGATCGCGTTGCTCGCGCGTGACGCCACCGGGGACGATGCGCAGGCATTGTCGGCGACCCTGATCGCGCTGACCACCGCCCAGGACGTCCAGACCGTCCGGCAGGCGCTGCTCGCACTCGGGCACGCGGAGGCCCGCTGGGCCGCCACCGCGATCGCCGCATGCCTCGACCATCCGAACATGAACATCAAGAAGACCGCCGCCGGGGTCCTGGCCCGAGCGGGCACGCCCGCGGCGGTACCGACGCTGCTCTTCTGGCTCGGGCGTCACGACAATCCAGGCCTGCGCGGCTCGCTCACCGAGGCCCTGCGCGCCATCCTCGGCGACGCCTACGCGGCGACCGTCCTGGCCGCCGCCGAACACGTCGAGGCCGGCCGCGCCCGCGACCTGCTGCTGGAAGGCCTCGACGGCACACTGCCGGCGCGCTCGGTGCTCGCGCTGGACCACCAGGCTTCACCGGTCGCAGCGCCCCTGCTCGCCCTGGTCGCGACCGGCCGAGTCCGCCTGGCCTCCGGGACGGTCGAGGAGCTGTCGACGGCCATGGCCGAGCACGGGATCACGCCGGCCGAAGGCCGGGGGCAGGCGGCGGACATCGCGGCCGACCTGGACGTCGGGGCGCTGTCGGCGAAGGGCTGGAACCCGTCGGTCGCGCTCCGCATTGCCGCAAGGCACGAGCTGCCGGACGCCACCCGGCTCCGGGGCCTACGGCCCATGCTGCCGGACTGGCTCCGCCTGGCCGGCTGCGAACCCGCCGCCCGGGCGCGGGTACTGAGGGTCGTCCTCCGGCTCTGCCCCGCACCGTGGACGACCGGGGAACTGGCGGCCTTCGCCCGGTTCACCGATGTTCTGCTCGACGGGCTCGCCGAGGCCTCGGCCGGGGACCGGCGCGATCTCTTCGCGGTACTCGAAGCGGTCGCGCCGACACTGCCGGCGGTCGAGAAGCCGGCGGTCGTCGACGCGGTCCGCGCGCTGCCCCCGGCACCCGGGGGCCGGCCCGTACTGGCGCTGCTCCGCGGCCTCGGCGCAGTGCTGGTCCGTGCCGACCTCGATCAGGCACTCGCTTCGGCCCGGCTGGAAGCCGACCCCCTGCAGGCCGAGACCGCTGTGCTGCGGGACGCGTTCGGCGTCCCGCAGTCCCCTGCGGCCACGTCACCGGCCGATGCCGATGCCCATGCGGATGCCGATGCCGATGCCCGGACCGCGGCGTGGCGCGCCGCACTGCATGCCGCGGTGCGCACGCCGAGCGCCTTGGAGCAGTTCCGCCGACTGTGCAGGCCGCCGTACGAGGCCGTCGCGGGCTCCCGCGACCGGCTGAGAGCACTGATCGATGTCTACTCCTCGGCCGGCGCCGAGATCCGTGCCGCCCTCATCGACTGGATGACGGACCTCCAGCCGCTCGACGCACCGCCCTGGACCATCGCCGAGACCGCCCACGCGCCGACGCCGCCACCGCGGACCGTGCACGTCGACGACCTCGACCAGCCCCGCTCGACCGCCCTGCGGGAGCGCCTGCTGGCCATGCTGCAGGCGTCCGTGCCGGAGCACCGTCGCACCGCGGCTCTGGCGCTCCTGGAGTGGCCCGAGCCGGAGGCCAGGATTCCCGTGCTCCGGGCGTTTCTGCGAGGCCGCATCGACGTACCCGTCGGTGTCGACCTGGCTCGCACGCTGTACGCCATCGGCGGGACGGAACTCCGCGCGGACGACGTCCGCCACGACCGGGTCGCTCTCGTGGCGAGTCGGCTCGATCCCTGGGACATGGAACCACTCGTGCCGCTCCTGCTGGAATGGTGGGAGCACGACTCCCCGTCCAGTAGCTCCGCGGCCGGGCGGGCGCTGCGCCGGTTCCCCGCGGACGTGCTGGCGCAACGCCTCGCAGACCGCCTCGACGCCGGTGCGTGGGGGTTCCTCGACCTGCTCCGTGGGCGTCCCCTGCTGCGCACCCCCGCGCTGACGCGGACCTGCCGGCGGCTGCGTGCCGAAGGGCGCGACGACCTTGCTGACGGGCTGCTCCTCGTCGAGGGTCCGCTGCGCCGCCCGGAGGCCGCACGGCAGGACGCGACCGTCCTGGCAGCGCTCCGCGACCGTGCCCCGTACGCGGCGGCGGCAGCGGCACAACCCCCCTCCCGGCAGCAGCTCGTGGACGAGGCCCGTACCGGCGACCCGCTGCGGATACGCCGAGCACTCGCACAACTCGCCGAGGGGCACAGGGGCCCGGAGCCGGACCCGGACCCCGGGCTCCGGGACCTGATCGGTGAGCTGCTGCGTCACCCCAGACCCAAGGTCCGCCTGCACGCCCACCGGACCTCGCGGGTCATGCTGGACCGGCAGACCTACCTGCACCACACGTCGATCCTGCTGGACGACCCCCAGCCGGACCTGGTGCGCACAGCGATCCTGACTCTCTGCCACGCGAACTGGACCCCCGCAATCCCCGCCCTGACCGGGATGCTGGAGCACTCCCACCCCGCCGTCCGTACGGCCGTGACCAAGGGGCTCATCGACATGGGCGGGCCGGTGATACCCGCCCTCAGACATGCCGCCGCCCACGCCCGCCCCGACAAGCGGTCCCTGTACGAGGAGGTCCTCGAGCGGATCACGACGGCCGCAAGCCGCTGACTGCTCGGTACAGCCGGTCGAGCTTGTGCCGTCAGGCCGTGGACCTGCCTGCCAGGGGGCGGGTGGACGGGGACCGGTGATCGATATGTCGGCGACCGGTCGCAATGGTCCAGCCAGTGCTGTGCATCAGCTGCTGAGGTCGAACACGCCCCACACGGTGAACGGCTCGGCCTGGACGTAGATCCTGCTTCCTCGGGCGACGACCCGCCGGCGGCCGGGGGCAGGGCCGTCGGGCAGGGTGAGCAGGCCGACGTCCGTCGGCTCGACGGACGTTTCGGTGAGCTCTCCGTGGGCGAGCCGGTTCCGCTCCTTGCCGTAGCCACCGTAGAAGGCGACCCGCTCGCCGTGGACGGCCACCGCATGGGCACCCCGTATGCGGTTCGCCCATACCCTCACGGGGCGGTCGGGGTGGTCGGGGCGTATCTCGACGAGCGGGAAGTCCGTGTACGGGCACGCCCAGGCGGTGGTGCCCGCCACGTTGAGGGCGTAGCAGTCGAAGAGACCGGGGATGCGGGCGCCGTCCGACGTCCAGGCGAGCCGGCCCGTGGCGCTCCAGCGGCGGATTCCGGCCGGGTTCTCGTCGAAGTGCCCGACCCAGATATGGCCGGCCTCGTCCACGAGCAGGTGCTCGATGGCGTCCCCGACGGAGAAGGACGAGGTCTCGCGGCCGAGCGCGTCGAAGACCTGGACCTGGTCCGTGTCCTCGTACCGGCGGGCGCGTGAGGCGGCGACGACGAACCCACCGTCGGGCAGGCGGTCCAGGCGCGGCCAGCGGGCCCGCACGGCGCTCAGCTCGGTGAGTTCCACGTTGCCGCCCGGATGGACGGAGACGACCAGCGCGTCGAAGGGCAGGACATCGCCAGCGGGCTGCGGAGCGCTTTCGGCAAGCAGCCAGTGGGCGGCGCCGAAGACGTCCACGGTACTGGTCAGGACGTGGCGGTCATGGTGCGCTCGGGGGAGGTGGGCGTAGGGAATGAGGGCGGTCTTCTGCACGGGCGGGCTCTCCTGAGTGGGCGGTCACGGTCATCGGGCGCTGCGGTGAGCGGCGGTCGGCGGCGCGCGAGCGGTGGAGAGCGGAGCGGGGCGGCGCCTAGACGGCATGGCCCTTTCTGGTCGTCATGAGGTGATCATCGTCGACGTCCGACCCCGTGACAAACCAATATGCCCTGGGAGGCCAGCGCCGACCTCGACACGATCGGCGTCGACGACTTCGGCGGCAAACTCACCGGTTCGATGACCGCACACCCGAAGGAGGACCCGCAGACCGGCGAAGTGCACTTTTTCGGCTACAGCCCCTTCGCGCCGTTCCTGACGTACTACGTGGCCGACGCCTCCGGCGCGATCGTCAGGTCCGAGGTCGTCGACGGCTCCGGACCGTCCCTCATGCACGACTTCGCGATCACCCGCGAACACGTCGTCTTCATCAACTCGCCGGTGGTCTTCGACGATGCCGAGCACTCCGGCATCCCTCGTCACCGAATTCCCGTCGATCAACGAGGCCCGTACCGGTCCGACACTCGCCACGGCCGGATGTGGCGGAGCCACGACCCGGGTCACCGAGCTGACCGGCGGCATCACGTTTCACGGGGTCGCCTATCAGTACGTCCTCACCCGCGCGTGAGTACCTGCGCGACAGGCACACGCCCGCACGGTCGCCCGTGACCACGTCTGCCGCCACCCGTGCCGCCCGGACGGCTCAGGTCGGCGTGCTGCTCAGCGGTGTCGACGGGTGGGTGTCGGCCGGTTCCACGGCGGCAGGGGCGGTGCGGTGGGCGCGTTCGATGGACTGGCCCCAGTACGTGCCGGCGACCATGAGTGCTGCGCCGAGGGCGGTGAAGAGGGTGAAGTGCTCGCCGGCCAGGCCGATGCCGATGGCGGCCGCCCACACCGGCTCGGTACCCAGCAGGAGGCTCGCCCGCCCCGCCGACGTGCGCTGGATCGCCCAGGTCTGGGCGAGGAACGCGAACACGCTGCAGAACAGGGCCAGGTAGACGAGCCGGCTCCAGGTGCCGGCCGACGCCTGGGCCAGGCTCGGCAGGCCCCCGGCGGCGGGCACGAGGCACAGCCCCGCTCCGACGGCCATCTGTACTGACGTCAGCTGCAACGCGCGGACGGGACTGCCCGCAGTGAGCCGGCCCACGAGCACCACGTGACCGGCCCGGACCACGGCCGCGGTGAGGATCAGCGCATCGCCCGCCCCGGGAGCACGCAGCCCGTGGCCGGCGGTGAGCAGGCCGACCGCCCCGACGCACATCCCCGCGGCGAGGTAGAAGCGCGGCGGCACCCTGCCCCGGCCGCCCGTGCGGTCGAGCAGCGGAGTGATCACCAGGGTCAGGCTGATCAGCAGCCCCGCGTTCGCCGCGCTGGTGCGCGTCACCCCGTACGTCTCCAGCACCAGGACCGCGGCCTGGGTCACGCCCAGGACCGACCCGATCCGCACCTCTTCCCGGGTCCACCGGTGGCGCCCGCGGCGGGCCGCCGCCAGGACGAGCGGGACGACCGCCAGCGCCGAGATCAGATAGCGGACGAAGAGCACCACCAGGACCGGGACGGCCTCGGTGGCGTTCTTCGCCGTGAGGTAGCTGGAACCCCAGACGAGGGCGACGAGCAGGAGCACCAGATCGGTGCGGCGGGTGTCGGGCATGCGGTCCACCGTGCCCGACCAGCATGTTGAAGCCAAGAGCCAACTTCTTAAACGATCTTTTAGTGCCACTACAGTGTGCGGATGGACGAGAGACAGCTGAGGGTCCTGCGCGAGCTGGGCGAACTGGGCAGCGTCACGGCTGCGGCCGAGGCGCTGCGGGTCACGCCGTCGGCGGTCTCACAGCAGTTGCGCCTGCTCCAGCGCGCGATCCCGGTCCCCCTGACCGAGCGCGACGGCAGACGGCTCGTGCTCACCCCGGCCGGACGGGCGCTGGCCGGGGCCGCGGTCGAGGTCGAGACCGCGCTGGCGCGGGCCCGCCGCACCGTCGACGAGTTCCTCGGCCAGAGCGGCGGCACGGTCTCGGTGGCCGCGTTCCACAGCGCCGCCGCGTTCTTCGGCCCCCGCCTGCTGAGCGCCCTGGCCTCGCCGGGCTCACCTCGGCTCGCGCTCGCCGACGAGGACGTCTCCCAGGCCGACTTCCCGCGTCTGACCCGCTCGTACGACGTCGTCCTCGCCCACCGGCTCGACCACGCCCCGCCGTGGCCGCCCTCCGTGACCGTGACGCCCCTGCTGCACGAGCCGCTCGACGTCGCGCTGCCCGCCGGCCATCCCCTGGCCGCCAAGCCCGAGTTGACCGCCGCCGACGTGGCACACGAGCCGTGGATCACCACCCACGACGGCTTCCCGCTGATGGCCACCATCGAGGCCATCGCCGCCGCGGCCGGCCGGCGCCTGCACCTGGCCCACCGCATCAACGAGTTCACCGTCGCCGCCGAGCTCGTCGCCGCCGGGGGTGGGATCGCCCTGATGCCGCGCTGGACCGCCCGCCCGCACCCGAACGTGACCCTCAGGCCCCTGACCGGCGTCCACTCACGCCGGCGCATCGACGCCCTGCACCGCCCCGAGCGCACGGCACGCGCCGCCGTCCAGACCGTCCTCACCCTGCTCCGGACCGCTGCAGCGGCCGTCGGGAACCGGGGCGGGTAGACCGCCCTGATCCCGGCCCCGCGGAGAATTCGGATGACGGCGAAACCCGTACTGCCTACCATCGGGCGCTGCACCCGCCGTCCCCTTCCTGATCGGTCTCCCGTGAAGTCCTCGGTCCTTGCCGTGGTCCCTGCCGTGCTGCGTGACGAGCCCCAGTTCGCCCGCCTGTTCGCAGGGCAGTCCCTGTCGGTGCTCGGCGACCGCGTGTCGTTCGTGGCGATGCCCTTCGCCGTGCTCTCGGTGGGCGGTTCCGCGTCCGATGTCGGCCTCGTGGCCGCCGCCGGACTCCTGCCGATGCTGCTGTTCACACTCGCGGGCGGCGTGTGGGCAGACCGCTTCCCGCGGCACCGCATCATGCTCGTCTCCGACCTGGTGCGGTTCGCCGTGCAGGGGCTCATGGCCGCGCTCCTGCTCGCCGGCGTCGCCCGGGTCCCCCACCTGGTCGTGCTGATGGCCGTGTTCGGCACGGCGGACGCGTTCTTCATGCCCGCCTCCACCGGACTGATGCCGCTGGTCGTCGGCCCCGACCGGCTGCGGGAGGCCAACGCCCTGCGCGGGTTCGTCCAGTCGTCCGGCCTCGTGCTCGGCCCGGCCGTGGCCGGCGGCCTGGTCGCGCTCGCCGGGCCCGGCGGCGCCCTCGCCCTCGACGCCCTGACCTTCGCCGTCAGCGCCGCCTTCCTGGCCCGGCTCACACCCCGCGGGACCGGGCCCGGCACCGTACGGGCCGCCGGCGGAGGCACGTTCCTCGGCGAACTGCGCGCGGGCTGGCGGCACGTACGGAGCCGGACGTGGGTGTGGTCGGGCATGGCCGCCATGGCCGTCTACCACGTCGTCGTCCTGCCGTCGGTGTTCGTGCTGGGACCGGTGCTGGCCGGCCACGAGTGGGGCGGCGCGGCCGGCTGGTCGGTGGTGGTCGCGGCCTTCGGCATCGGCTCCGTCGTCGGCGACCTGTGCGCCTACCGGCTCCGGGTCGGGCGCCCGCTGGCCCTGGCCGCCGCAGCCCTGGCCCTGGCTTCCTGCCAGGCCGTGATCATCGGCTCGGGGGGATCCCTGGCGCTGGTCGCCGCCCTCGAAGCCGTCACCGGCGTCGCCGTCTCCCTGTTCTTCGTCCTGTGGGAGACCGCCCTCCAGACCCACGTGCCCGAGGAGGCCCTGTCCCGCGTGAGTTCCTACGACCACCTGCTGTCGTCGGGACTGATGCCGCTCGGCCTGGCGCTCGTCGGCCCGGTCTCCCAGTCCCTGGGCACGCGCCCCACCCTCTTCGCCATGACGCTCGTCGCCGTCCCCGCCTCGCTCGCCCTGCTGTTCGTCCCGGCCGTACGCCGCCTCCCGGCGCATGCCGGGGACCAGTCTCCGGCCACGGATCCCGACGCGGTTCCCGAGGCGGATCCCGACGCGGATCCCGTCCCGGTCCCGGACGGCGACGGCGGTGCCGGCGACAGCCGCGCCGAGCCGGGGGCGGGCGTCAGACCTTGACCGGTGCCGGTCCGCGGACCGGCCGCCGCCGCGTACGGCCGCGGGGCTCGCCCGGCCCGTCCGAAGGGCCGGGCGAGCCGCGGAGCGGACTGCTCAGGCGGTACAGCGGATCATGGTCAGCGGCCGGTTCGCGTCGTAGTCCTCCCAGAACTCCTGGCCGAACTCCTGCACGCCGGCCTCGGAGACGTCCAGCCGGACCCACTCGATCGCGGAGAACCCGGCCGCCGTCAGCGTCTTCTCGTACGTCTCCCTGGACGGCACGGTGGCCTCGAACGAGACGGGCGGCTCCAGCAGGGCCGTGAGCCGGATCCCCCGGCCGATCTCGTTGTCCTTGCCCGTCGATTCGCACAGGAACCCGTACTTCGCCAGCGACGGGCCGCCGAAGTCGTAGTCCGGGTTCTGCACGAAGAGGAAGAACGAGGCGCCAGGGGTGAGGCTGCGCCGGATGTTCCGCATCATCTGCTCGATCTCCGCGACGTCGCCGGCGTAGTTGAACGCCTGCACGGCGATCGCGACGTCGAACGGCTCGTCGAAGGTACGCAGGGTGGCGGTGTCGGCGACCTCGTACTCGACGCCGAGAGGCTCCGCCTGCTCGCCCGCCCTGCCCGCGTCGATCATCGCGCCGGAGATGTCGAAGCCGAAGACGCGTGAGGCGCCGCGGCGCTTCAGCTCGCGGCTGTAGAAACCGGTCCCGCAGGCGATGTCGAGCACGGACTTGCCGGTGACGTCGCCGACCAGGGCCAGGAAGCCCGGCACCTCGGCGTAGCGAATGACCGGCAGGGTCTTGAAGCCCTCGAAAGCTTCCCCGATACCGTCGTACAGCTGCCCACTCATCGTGGTGGTTCCCCTCGGTCTGTGGCGTCGGCTCCTGGAATGAGCCGCGGCCCCGTGGGGGAAGTCTCATCCGGCGGCCCGCGGACTCCGTATTGGTGAAAGATCCGAAAGGTGCCCCCCGTCGATGTACGGAGCTCCCTCCAAGGGGCCGTGCCGGTGCCGGAGTTCGCCCGCCCGACGCGTTCCGTTCCGTACCGGCACACGCGGCCGTGCGGTCGACCTGGTCACGGAGGGGCAGCGGCCGACGCCACCGTCGAGTGGGACGCCGGTCAGGGGTCAGGTGCTACCGGGCTGCCATGGGCGCGAGTCCGAGGGCGGCCAGTGCGGACGCGCCGGTCGCTGCGTGCGCGCCCCCGGCGAGCAGGAGCGTGCGCGCCCACTGGTAGCGGCAGCCGGCCGCTTCGAACGCCGACGCGGTGGCGAGCACCTGCGGCGGATCGCCGCCGAGCAGGGCCTCCGCCCGGTCCACCAGGGCGGTGGCGACCGGGTTCCCGGCGACCACGGCCCGCGCGGCGGCGACCCGGCCCCGGGCGTCCGGGTGCCCGGCGAGGACCGCTGCCTCGGCCCGGAGCGCCGTGTACCAGTGCAGCCAGACCCAGCAGACCCACTTCCACACCTGCTCCGGCTCGGGCGCGATGCGCTCCAGGGCCGCGTCTGCGTCCCCGTGGTGGAGCAGGACCATGGCGTCGAAGACGGCGCCGTGGCCGTGCTGGTTGTCCTCCTTGCCGCCCGCCCGGTCGGTGATCGTAAGCCAGGTCGCCCGGGCCTCGTGGTCGCCTCGCAGGCCGTGGATCATCGCGACGGAGGCGGCGGCCGGACCGAGTGAGAACGACCGTTGCCGGCCGGCCTGCTCCCACGCGTCGAGGAAGCGCACGCTGCTGGTGAGCACCGCGTCGGCATGGCCCGCGAACGCGTCCGCGACGAGCAGCCAGGACGTGGCGTGGTCGCCCACCTCGGCGAGCTGCGGCTGGTCCGCGAGCCGGCTGCCCCACCGGCGGGCCGCCGGCAGCTCGCCCGTGCCGACGGCGGTCGCGGCGGCCATGGCGAGGGCGTCGATCAGCTCGTGCGTCCGGGCAGGTGCGCTCGGTGCCGAGGTCAGGATGTCGATCCGGGCCCGGGCGGCGGCCGCGGCGGCGAAGCTCTCACCGGCCCAGCTCCGGGCGCCGGAGAGCGCGTCGAGGGCGGCGGACCGTGCCACCGGGTCGCCCGCGCGCCCGGCGAGTTCGACGGCCCGTTCGGCGCACGCGACGGTGTCCGGTGCGGTGTTGTCCGGGGCCCCCTGGACCGCGCCGAACGCGTCGGCGACCACCGCGGCCTCGGCCAGTGCGAGAGCCGCCTCGGCGGCCGGGTCGTCGTCACCGGTCAGCTCGCGCGCGGCCGCGAGCAGGCCGGTCACCTCGTCCGCCGGCGGAATCCGGCTGGTGAACGTGCTGGAGAAGCGG
>NZ_WTFF01000739.1 GCF_019400985.1 Streptomyces bambusae | reverse complement strand
CCCAGACCCGCCTTCGGGTCCTCGGTCGCCGTGCCGGTGGCGGACGTGGCCACGGCCGCCAGCGCCTCCGGCGTGCGGTGCTGGAACACCTCACGCGCCGAGAACACCAGACCCGCCTTACGCGCCCGGCTCACCAACTGGATCGACACGATGCTGTCGCCACCCAGCTCGAAGAAACTGTCCTCCACCGACACCGACCCAAGACCCAGCAACTCCGCGTAGATACCGCACAGCAGCTGCTCACGCTCGGTGCGCGGGGCGCGACCGGCCTTCGTGCCCTGGTACTCGGGCGCCGGGAGCTGCCTGCGGTCGAGCTTGCCGTTGACCGTGAGCGGCAGGGCGTCCAGGGCGACGAACGCGGCCGGGACCATGTACTCCGGCAGGGCCGCCGCCAGGTGCGAGCGGACCACGGCGGCGTCGAAGGGGACGCCCTCGCGCGGGACGACGTACGCGACGAGCCGCTTGATGCCGGGGGTGTCCTCGCGGACGACCACGGCGGACCGGGCGGCGCCCTCGTAGCGGGCCAGGACGGCCTCGATCTCACCGAGCTCGATGCGGAAGCCGCGCACCTTGACCTGGTCGTC
>NZ_WTFF01000738.1 GCF_019400985.1 Streptomyces bambusae | reverse complement strand
CCGCCGGGCGGTGCACCGGCTCCGGGCCCCGCGGCGCCGCCCTGCGACTGCACCGCCGCTGGGTCCGGCGGCGGTGGGTCCTGGGGTGTCGCCGCCCGAGCCGGCAGGAGTGCGCCGGACAGGAGGGCGGCCGCGGCCGTCGCCGTCACCGCCGCGCGCCGCAGCGTCGTACACATCGTGGTCCGCATGCCTAGACCCCCTGGGGGAAGCTGAACAACCGGTCAGGATCGACGGCCCGCTTGACCTCTTCCAGGCGGGCCAGGTTCGCGCCGTAGTACGCCTCGCGCCAGCCGGCGAGCCGCGGATCGGCGTAGTTCTGGTACGCGCTGCCGCCCGCCCACGGCCGCAGCGCCCGCCACAGGCCGTCCAGCCACGCCTGCTGCCGGCCGACCGCCCCGGGCGGGGCCGGCTCGGGCCAGTAGGCGAGGTACTGGGCGAGGAACGCGCTGTCGCGGTGGACGAATGCGGTCTCCCGGGCGCCGATACGGTTCAGCGCCCCGCCGCACACCCCGTCGAACTGCACCACGCCCCGCCCGTCGGCCGGCCCGCGCCGGGACACGGCGTCCAGGACCGCGCCGACCGCCGCGTCGGGCAGCCC
>NZ_WTFF01000737.1 GCF_019400985.1 Streptomyces bambusae | reverse complement strand
CCGCGGGGGCGGGCCCCAGGGCCGGTGCGAACGCCACCGGAGCGGGCCGACGGCCCGACACGGACGCCACCCGAGCGAGGTCACAGGGCCCGGGCGTGCCCGTCACCGCCGGGGCGGCGGACCGTACGTGACGGACGCCGGCCCGAGCGAGGTCGCAGGGCCCGGGCGGCCCCGTCACCGCCGGGGCGGCGGACCGTACGTGGCCGCGGTGCTGCCGTACTGCCCGGTCCGGGCGGGCCGGGGTCGTCTCCGCCCGGGCGGGTGGAAGGTACGTGCCTGCGGGGCTGACGTACAGCCCGGTCCGGGCGCTCCCTGACTGCTCGGTCCACCGCAGTCTTTGACGTGCCCGCGTGGGTGGCGGTGTGCTCAGCCGCGTCGGGCGGCCAGGGTGCATGAGACGGCGCCCGCGCCGGCCGCCAGCAGCAGGGCGCCGGCCAGGGCCGTCAGCCCCAGCCCCGCCGACCCGGTGCGCGCCCCCGTCGCCAGGCCGGACAGTGCCGCGTTCGCCGGTGAGCCGCTCACCACCAGGGCCAGCAGGACGCCCAGCCCGGCGGTGGTGACGGCGTAGCCGGGCGCGCGCAGCAGGGGCCGGTTGCAC
>NZ_WTFF01000736.1 GCF_019400985.1 Streptomyces bambusae | reverse complement strand
GCTTCCCCCTCGGCGCGTTCACGGGCCTCCGCCCGCTCCTGCTCCTCCCGGCGAATCCGCTCCTGCCGCTCGGCTTCCTCACGGGCGAGGCGGGCTTCGTGTTCACGCTGTTCACGGGCGAGGGACGCCTCGTGCTCACGCTGTTCACGCGCCGCGTGCAGCCGGTTGGCCTCGCGCTCAGCGGCCGCCCGCTCCCGGGCCTCCCGCTCGGCGCGCTTGCCGTCCTCCAGCGCCCGCACCGCAGCGGTCAGAGACCGGCGGTAGGCGAGTCCTGCCTCGGCGGTCACGATCAGCAGCATCGGCGCGACCGAATGCAGGGCCACCCCGATAAGGTCCCCGGCCAGGGCGGATTCTCCGATGTTCAAGGCCAGCGTCTGCGCACCGGTGATCCACCGCAGGGCCACCGACCAGCCGCCGGCCTGCCCGCCCAGGCGAGCCAGGACCGAGTCCAGGCGGACCACGATCACCACCGCAGCATCGACCTCCACGGGCAGGATCGGCGCCGTCCAGTCCCAGGCATCCGGGGTGTGCGCCGCCATCAGCGGCGTCACGGTCAAGACGGAGAACAGCATCGCCCCGCCCACGATCAGCCACGTGCC
>NZ_WTFF01000735.1 GCF_019400985.1 Streptomyces bambusae | reverse complement strand
GAGTCGATCGACGCGGCCGGCTCCACGGCCGTCACGCAGGGGACCCTGCGCCGTGACGAGGGCGGTCCGCAGCGCCTCCTGGCCTCCCTCGCCGAGGCCTGGACGCACGGCGCGCCCGTCGACTGGCAGGCCGTCGGGGAGACCCCCGACGCCCCCGTCGAGCTGCCCACGTACGCCTTCCAGCGGCGCACGTACTGGCTGGAGGGGACCGGCGGCGGCCGGATCCCCGCCGTCGTGGACGAGGCCGAGGCCGCCTTCTGGGAGTCCGTCGAGCGGGCGGACGCCGACGCGCTCGCCGGGACCCTCGAACTGGCCGACGCCCAGCCGCTGCACGACCTGCTGCCCGCGCTGACCGCGTGGCGCCGCCGCCGGCGCGAGGCGAACGCGCTCGACGCCCGCCGCTACCGCGTCGTGTGGAAGCACCGCCCCGACGGCCCGGCCGCCTCCCTCGCCGGCACCTGGCTCCTGCTCACCCCCGGCGCCCCCGGCGACGAGCGGGTCGAGGAGGCCCTCACCGCCCACGGCGCCCGGACCCACCGGGTCGCCCTCGACCCGGCCGCCGCCGACCGGGCCGCCTGGGCGCAACTGCTGCGCGCGGCCC
>NZ_WTFF01000734.1 GCF_019400985.1 Streptomyces bambusae | reverse complement strand
TCTCGGGGGCTCGGAGATTGGTATAAGAGACAGGGGTAGGCCGGAGGCCTCCAGGGCGGCGGCCGCGCGCGCCGCGGCGGTGGGGCTCATCCCGGCCAGCCGCGCGGCCGGCTCGGGCGCGGCGTCCTCGCCGAGGACGGCCAGGGCGGTGGCGAGCAACCGGGAGTCGGCCCCGCCGCGATGCAGACAGGTCAACGCAGCCTGCGCGAACGGACCCCCGGGCACGGGCTCGACGACACGTACCTCATGTGCCTCGCTCAGGGCACCATCGGGCTCCCCCACGGATCCGCCTCCCGCCGAAGCAGAACCGGCTCCCGCCGGGGCGACACTCCCCACCGAACCCGAACCGGCTACCGCCGAAGCCGAGCCAGCTGCCGCCGGAACCGAACCGGGCACCGCCGGAGCCGAACCGGCTCCCGCCGGAACCGGGCCGGGCACCGCGGGAGCCGAACCGGCTCCCGGAACCGGGCCGGGCACCACCGAACCCAAACCGGCTACCGCCGGAACCGAACCGGGCACCGCCGAAGCCGAACCGGCTGCCGCCGGAGCCGAGGCCGTCGCCGGGGCCGCAGGCGCCGTCGCCGCGGCGGGCAGCGCCGAGGCTGCCGCT
>NZ_WTFF01000733.1 GCF_019400985.1 Streptomyces bambusae | reverse complement strand
GCCTCGCCGCCGGTGTGCACGACGAGGCCGTGGCCGGCCGCGGCGCGGACCAGCTCGCCGGCCGACCGGCTCGGCGCCGCGGCGACGGCCTGCTCCCAGTCGGCGCCCCTACCGTCCTGGTCCGGGCCGGGACAGGTGTTGACGATCCGGGCCAGGCCGTCGGCCAGGCTCTCCTCGGCCAGCGCGGCCGTCTCGCGTCCGACCAGCACGCGTACGGCCCGCTCCTCGGCCTCCTCGGCCTCCTCGGCCTTCTCGCTCTCCTCGGCCGCGCCGCCCTCGGCGGCCGGCTCGCCCAGTGCCTCCTGGAACACCAGGACCGTGCCCTCGCCGATGGCCTCCTCCAGGGCCGCCTCCGGATCGGGCACGCCGTACTGGGCCAGGGCCTTGTGCAGGAGCGGGGCGTCCAGGGCGGTGTGGCCCTTCACCTCGGCCTGGGCCAGCAGCCAGCCCAGCACGGCCAGGGAGCGGCGTACGTCGCCGGGGCCGCACTCGGGGCCGAGCACGGCGCGGGCGAAGCCGTCCGCCTGCTGCGGGCGGACGCCGGGCACGGCCAGCAGCAGCCAGGGGTCGGCGGCGAGCCGGCCCGCGGCGTCCTCGCCCAGGACCTCGG
>NZ_WTFF01000732.1 GCF_019400985.1 Streptomyces bambusae | reverse complement strand
GTCCTTGCCTGGACCGCCTTACACCGAGTCGCTGTAGGACTGCATCTCGTACTTCGTCTGCGGCGGCAGGGTGAGTGCGGACCCCTCCTCGCCGACGCCGTCCTTGTAGACAGAACACCGGCGCATGTCGCCATCGGGGACGTACGCGTTCACCCTTGCCCGGTGGCCGCACCGACACTCCCCCTCGCTCCAGGTGTCGTAGTGCTCCGTGAGCGCAGTGGGGTCGGGGGCTAGGGATGCTGGTCCCCGGCGGTGTCGGCGGAGCCGGGGGGGGCGCAGGTGAACATGCCGGCGTCGGGTATCGCGGGCGGGGGCCGGGAGGGGTAGCGCATGCGCACGGCGGGGGGTGGGGCGGGACGTGGGGTGGCCGCGAAGCCGCGGCTGCGGGGCCGGGCGGGGCTGGCGCGCAGCGCGGCCCGCCGCCGCCGCCCCGGATCGTCGGCGCCCCCACCCCCCGGCACGCGAACCCCCTCCTGCGGACAGGTGAACGGACTCGTCGCGCCCTGGTGGGGAGTTACCGGGTGACCGGCAGGCGCAAAACCGTTGCCGACCACCACGTGGGGCGGATCGCCCAGAAACTCCCCACGCCGATGGAGCCCGCGCAGGCAGGTCTCCGC
>NZ_WTFF01000731.1 GCF_019400985.1 Streptomyces bambusae | reverse complement strand
GCGCCGCGGTGCCGGGCGAAGGCGTACGCGGAGACGCCGCGGCCGCGGGCGGCCTGCCCGGCCAGGGCCTCCTGCGGGGTGGCGTCCAGGAGCAGCAGGTGCAGGGCCTTGCCGCGGCGCCGGGCGGCCCGGGCGAGCAGGGCGCGCACCCAGGTCTGCGTACCGCAGTCGTGGACGACGAGCGAGGTGCCGGAGACCGCGGCGCGCCACAGCCCCCAGTAGTGCGCGACCCGCACGGCGGGCCGGAACACGGCGTACGGCAGCCGGCTGGGCATCCTGCGCTCCCAGCGCTCGCGCACGTCCTGCGAGTCGATCCCGCCGCCGGGCGCGGCCCGCTTGATCAGCGTGGACTTGCCCCCGCCGGGCAGCCCGGAGACGACCACGACGTCCCCCTCGCCGAACGCGAGCCGGTCCGGCCCGGTCTCCCGCCCCCGCAGGTCGCGCACGGTCACCCGGCGGGCGGCGGGGTCCGCACCCGCCACACCGGGGTCCGCACCCGCCACGCTGGGGGACAGCGCCGGGGCGCCGGGGGTCACCGTCGGGGCGCCAGGAACCGCCTGCGCGCCCGAGGCCGCCGCCTGCGCGAGCGCGCCGGACCGAGGCCCGTCCGATCGCGGCACCTCGGAC
>NZ_WTFF01000730.1 GCF_019400985.1 Streptomyces bambusae | reverse complement strand
GTCGGCGGACGGGCAGCGGCAGTTCGGCGGGCGGCAGGCTGCGGGCGGCGGGGGCCGGGCGGCCGGAGCGACCGGCTGGCGGGCGGGGCTTCAGAGGCCGATCTCTCCGTTCAGGATGTCGAACAGCTCTTCGTCGGAGACGTCGTCCACATCGCTGGCCGGAGCCGCCGACTGCCGCTGCCTGCCGCCGAGTTCGGCGAGCAGGGCGCGCAGGCGCTCCTCGACGTACCGGGCGGTGACCGGGTCGGGCTCGGCTGCGCGCAGGCCGGCGGCCAGCTCGTCGATCCGGCGTACGGCGGTGCGGTCGGGCTGGTCGGCGGCCGGGGCCAGTTCACGGTCCAGGTGGGCAGCGACCGCCGCGGGGCTCGGGTGGTCGAAGACCAGCGTCGGGGAGAGCCGCAGTCCGGTCTCGGCGCCGAGCCGGTTGCGCAGCTCGATGGCGGCGAGCGAGTCCAGGCCGAGCTCGCGGAAGGAGCGCTCCGCCGGGATCTGCGCGGCCGTGCCGTGGCCGAGGACCGCCCCGGTCCGGTCGCGCACCAGGTCCGACAGCAGGCGCCGGCGCGTGTCGGCGTCGGCACCTGCCAGCCGGCGGGCGAACGCCCCCGGGTCGGCGGCGGCCGGCTTACGGGGCGC
>NZ_WTFF01000073.1 GCF_019400985.1 Streptomyces bambusae | reverse complement strand
TAGAGCGCTGTGCGTATCCTCAGAAACACAACTTGGATATCGTTTTTTTTTCAAGCAGAATACGACAAGCGAGCTCAGCCTCGTTCTCGCGGCCTCGGGGATGTGTATAAGAGCAAGCCGCTGCCCGACGGGCCCGCCGGCGTCGTCCCGGCGGCCGGGCCGGGGGGACGCGGGGTGTGCGGGGGCTGGGCCGAGGGGAGGAACGGGGACTGGACGGTGGGGCCGCCCAGCAGGCTGGAGACCACCAGGACGACGTACGCCGCGGCCGGGAGGACCAGCAGGTAGGCCCAGCGGCGCACCCGGCGCTGCCTGCGCCCCGAGGCGTCCACGAAGACAGGGCCGGCCTCGGGGGCGGGCGCCGCCGGAGGGGGCGGCGCCGTGCTGCCGGAGACCGGATCGCCGAGGAAGAGTTCCAGGGTGTCCTCGTCCGGAATGCCGAGTGGTCGGTACATGCGGTGGCGGCCTCTGGGGTGGGGGAGGGTGGGCGTGGGGGGTGAGGGGTCCCACGCCCTTCAGCGCTGAAGCCGCCGCCGGTGTCACTCCTCCGGGTAGGAACCCGGGCGGGGTGCCGGACGAGCTGGGCCCGGCCGGCACCCGGATGTTCGGTATGCGCGGTCTGTCAGTACAGCGAGACCCTGTACTTGGCGAGGGCCTCCGGTACGGGCTGGTAGAAGGTCGTGCCGCCGGTGCTGCAGTTGCCGCTGCCGCCCGAGGTGAGGCCCAGTGCCTTCGTGCCGTCGTACAGGGCGCCGCCGGAATCGCCGGGCTCGGCGCACACGTTCGTCTGGATCATGCCGCGGACCGTGCCGCCGCCGCTGTAGTGGACGGTCGCGTTCAGCGCGGTGACGGTGCCGCTCTTGGTGCCGGTGGTGGAACCGCTGCGCTTGACCGGTTCGCCGACGTACGCGTCGGCGGGGGTGAAGCCGCCGGGGTGGCTGAGCGAGGCGTTGTCGTAGCGGACCAGCGCGTAGTCGTTGCCCGGGAAGCTGGAGCCGACGGTGGGGCCGATCAGGGTGCTCTGGGCGGAGCTCGTGTACCAGGTCTTGACCACGTTGCCGCAGTGGCCGGCCGTGAGGAAGTAGTACGTGCTGCCGCTGACCACGTTGAAACCGAGCGAGCAGCGGTACCCGCTGCCGTAGATGGCGTCGCCCGCGCCCAGGAGCCGGGTGAACCTGCCCGGCGTGCGGTCGATGCGCAGCGCGCCCGCCGCGTCGCCCGCCGCCTGCCGGATCTTCGCCAGTCCGGCGGCGGACACGGTGCTGTCGGCGGTCACGACGACCCGGCCGGCGGCCCGGTCGACGTACCACGCCGTGCCGCCGACGTCCGCGCCGAGCACGGCCTCGTCGACCGCCGCGAGCTGCTCGGCGGTGTAGGTCCGCGGAGCGGCCGCCGCGGCGTGCGGCAGGGAGAGCGCGGTGGCCGCCAGCAGTCCGGCGGCGAGGGCGGCGAGCCTGGTCCACCGTGCCGGGCGGGTGGGGGAAGTGGTGCGCGTGATCCTCACTGATCTCCTCCTCGGAGCGTCGGGGCCTGGGGATGCGGCCCTGTGAGGCGCGTCAGGACCATGGTTGAGTGGCATGTTCCTGACAGGCGCTGGCGAGGAGTATGCGCACCGGGACCGTACGCCCACAAGCCCCCGGCCGCGTACCGGGTGGCGGGGAGGCAGCGGGGAGGGCGGCATGGCGGGCAGCGGGGCGGTCATCGAAATGCCCGCCGCATCCGCATAAGGTGAGGGAAGCCGGAATCACCCCTTTTCGGGCTGGTGTGCAGCGGTACGAGGCGGAGGGTCGTCCATGGCGCAGAAGCGGGTCATCACGGTGTTCGGCGCGACGGGGTCGCAGGGCGGGGCCCTGGTGCGGGCGGCCCTCGCGGACGGCGAGTTCGCCGTCCGGGCCGTCACCCGCAACCCCGACTCCGACCGGGCGCGGGAGCTGGTGGAGCTCGGCGCCGACGTCGTCCCGGCCGACATGGACGACGCCGCCAGCCTGCCGGCCGTGCTGGAGGGCGCCTACGGGGCGTACGTGGTCACCAACTTCTGGGAGCACATGTCCGCCCGGCGGGAGAAGGAGCAGGCCCAGGCCGTCGCCCACGCCGCCGCGCACGCCGGCGTGCAGCACGTGATCTGGTCCACCCTGGAGGACACCCGGGACTGCATCCCGCTGGACGACGAGCGGATGCCCGTCCTCCAGGGCGAGTACAAGGTGCCGCACTTCGACGGCAAGGCGGAGGCCGACCACTACTTCACCGACGAGGGCGCTCCCACCACCTTCCTGCGCACCACCTTCTACTGGGAGAACCTCCTCACCACCTTCGCCCCGCAGCTCGGCGAGGACGGCGTCCTGCGGATCGTCTTCCCGATGGGCACGAGCAGGCTCTCCGGCATCGGCGTCGACGACATCGGCAGGACCGCGCTCTCCGTGTTCAAGCGGGGCACCGACCTGATCGGCGCCACCGTCAGCATCGCCGGCGAGCACCTGGCGCTCGCCGACATGGCCGCCGTCCTCACCGAGGTTGCCGGCCGGCCGGTGGAGTACGCCCCGCTGACCCCGGACGAGTTCCGCGCGCTGGGCTTCCCCGGGGCCGACGAGGCCGGGAACATGTTCCAGTTCTACGCCGACTGCGAGGAGCGCTTCGTCCGCGCCCGGGACCTTCAGGAGGTACGCGCCCTCGACCCGGAACTCCAGTCCTTCGCCACCTGGGCGGCCGCGCACCGCGAGGAGTTCGCCCGGCTCTGAACCGCGGGGCCGGGCGGGGCGCCGGGCCGGGGTCCGGGCCGGGGGTCCGGGCGCTCAGAGCCAGGGGATCTGCTCGGCCGCGTACCGGTACGCCCGGAACACCGAGTTCTGCGCACCCCGGGAGGACTCCAGGCCCACCCCCTCGCCGAACGCGCCGAACTCCGGGACCACGTACTCCCACACCACGTCGCCCTCGGGCGTCACCTCGAAGAGGCGGCCGAACGAGCCCTCGGCGACGAAGGTGTTGCCGTTGGGCAGGCGCTGGGCGCTGGACATGTAGGGGCTGTAGAAGTTCTGCGGCGGGTTGTCCTCGTACGACCACACCTCCAGGCCCGTGGCCGGGTCCAGCTCCAGCACCCGGGAGTACGGCACCGAGGTCGTGTCGCGGTAGGTGCCGTTGTCGAAGACCAGGATGTTGCCGTTCTCCAGCTCGTTCGGATGGTGCTGCTGCGCCAGGACGTCGGGGCCGATCCGCCAGCGTACGGAGCCGGTGGCGCGGTCCACGGCCACGGTCGTGGACGCGCTGCGGAAGCCCACCAGCACGGAGCCGTCGGCGAGTTCGTCGACCGTGTTGGCCATCGGCCAGTGCTCCCGGGCGAAGTGCGGGTTCAGCGGCACCTCCTCGGGATCGAGGTGCTCGATCGCGGACCAGCGCCACACGACCTCGCCGCTCCAGGTCAGCTCGTGCACGACGTCGCCGTAGACCTGCCCGCCGGCCGCCTCCGAGCCCGGGATGCCGCCGCGGATCCGGGCCGCGTCGGCCGGGGACAGCGGCTCGACGCCGAGCACGAGAAGGTTGCCGCCCCGCAGGACCGAGGCGTCGTGGTGGTGGAAGGGGTGGCGGACCTCGCGCAGCACGGTGCCGTCGGGGGCGAGTTCCTGGAGGATGCCGCCGTGGTAGACGTCCCAGATGGGGAACAGGCTCGGTCCCCCGGTGTCCTTTCCCTGGTAGAAGAGGTTGCCGTTCGGCAGCAGCCGGGCGTGCCGGCCCGGCGGGTGGGGGGAGCTCCAGGTGTGGACGGTGCGGCCCTCGATGTCGACGAGGCGGACCTCGCCGGGACCGGCGATCGGCGTGTAGAGGGTGTAGCCGCCGTAGCTGCGCAGGGGGTCGTGGGCGCGCAGGCCGAGGCCGCGGCGGCGCAGGGTGTTCTGGTCGACGGACATGGTGGGTGGCTCCTGTCGGGGTCGGGGTCGGGGTCGGGATCTGGGTCGGGGTCGGGGTCGGGGTCGGGGCGGGACGGCGGGGCGTCGGTCGGCGCAGGCGCGTCAGCCGGTGGTGACGGCGGCCGGGTCGACGGCCGCGAGCGGGGCGGTGTGGAGCCGTTCCCGCAGTGCGGAGCGGTCGGCGGAGCCGGGGAGGCCCTGCGCGGCCTTGGCCCAGGCGGCCTCCTCCTGCAACTGCGTGAGCAGCTCGGCGGAGAGCGTGGCGCCGTAGGTGTAGCGGGGCTGGAAGGCCTCCACGTACCCGGCCTGGAGGGCACCCTGGGACTGCGCGAGCACGGCGCGCCGCGCGCCCGCCGGGTCGGCCGTGAGCTCGCGCTGGGCCCGCAGCAGCGCCCGTAGCACGGCGGTGGCGCTTTCGTCGTCGGCCG
Organism: Streptomyces bambusae; assembly: GCF_019400985.1. Classification (GTDB taxonomy): domain Bacteria; phylum Actinomycetota; class Actinomycetes; order Streptomycetales; family Streptomycetaceae; genus Streptomyces; species Streptomyces bambusae_A. The sequence goes on along the minus strand of NZ_WTFF01000073.1, from coordinate 22,365 downwards.
AGGGGCCGGCGATCAGCAGGGTCCGCGCGGCGTAACCGGCGAACGGGAGCTCGGCGTACCGCTCGCCGAGGGCGGTACGGGCGGCCTCGTAGAAGCTGGGGAACGTGACCCCGGCGTCGATGTCGCCGCGGGCGAGGGCCGCGGGGACCTGGCCGGGCGCCAGGTTGACCACCGTGACGTCGGCGGCCGACAGCTGTGCGGACGCGAGCATCCGGGACAGCGCGTACTCGGTGTTCGTGCCCTGGGGGACGCCCACCTTGCGGCCCCTGAGCCCGTCGAAGCCGGCGACGGCGCGGTCGGTCCGGGTGAGCAGCCGCCAGTCGGAGAAGCGGGACAGCTCGGCGACGATGCGTACGTCGCGCCCGCCCAGCGCGGCCGTCACGGCGGGCAGGTCGCCCACCACGCCGAACTGTGCCTGGCCGCCGAGGACGGCGTTCAACGCGTCACGGCCGGTCGGCAGGGTGGTGACGGCAGCGTCCACGCCCTCGGCGGCCCACAGCCGCCGCTCCTGGGCGAGGTGGACGGGGGCGCCGCCCAGGTGGTCGCTGCCGGCGATGGTGACGGGCGAGCGGGCGCCGCCGCCCGGGCCGGCGGCGCAGGCCGTCATGAAGGGGGAGAGCAGCGCCACCACGAGGGCGGCGGCCACCGCACGGGGTCCTGGCACGGTGCACTGTCCTTTCCGGGGAGTCGGAAGCGAAGCGGAGGAAGCGGAGGAAGCGGAGGAGGCGTCGGAAGGTCAGGAGGAGGGGGGAAGCAGGGGGCGGAGGAGTCACCCCGTGCCGAGGTGTCCGGCGATGCGGGCACGCAGGGCCGGGTCCGCGGGACCCTCCGGTACCGCGTGGTCGCCCAGTACACGGCCCGGCGTGCCGCCGAGCACGACGACCCGCTCGGCCAGCGCCAATGCCTCGTCGATGTCGTGCGTGACGAACAGCACGGTGGTGCCGGTGCGTTGCCACAGCCGTCGCAGCAACTCCTGCATACGGGTGCGCGTCAGGGCGTCCAGGGCGCCGAACGGCTCGTCCAGCAGCAGGACATCGGGCTCGGCGGCCAGCGCCCGGGCCAGCGCCACGCGCTGCTGCATCCCGCCGGACAGCTGCGCCGGGTACCTCTCGACGCCGTCCGCGAGACCGACCTCCGCCAGTGCGGCGAGGGCCCGCCGCCGGCGTTCCGTCCTCGGCAGCCCGAAGCGCTTGAGCGCGAACTCGACGTTGCCGCGGGCCGTGCGCCAGGGGAAGAGCGCGTACTGCTGGAACACCATGCCGCGGTCCGGACCGGGGCCGCAGACCTGCGTACCGCCGACCGCGACCCGCCCGGCCGCCGGCCGGACGAATCCCGCCACAGCGCCGAGCAGGGTGGACTTCCCGCAACCGCTGGGGCCGAGCAGCGCCGTGAAGGACCCGGCGGGGAATTCGAGGTCGGTGCGGTCCAGCACCGGCACCGCAGCCCGGCGCGAGGTCCGGCCGTAGTCGACGGCCAGCCCCTCCAGCCGTACCGCCCGGCTCATGACGCCTCCCGGTGCACGAAGCGGCGCCCGATCCCGGCCAGCACCAGGTCGACGGCCACGCCGAGGAGCCCGAGCACGATCAGCCCGGCGAACATCCGGTCCACCCGCAGGAACTGCCCGTCGACCTGGAGCCGGTACGCCAATCCGCTCTGCGCGCCGCCGAGTTCCGCCGCCACCAGGGCCAGCAGCGCCACCGAGGCCCCGTAGCGGAGCGCCGCGAGCAGCGCGGGCGCGGCGGCCGGCAGCAGCACCTCGGTGAACCGCCGGTGCAGCGGCGCACCCAGTGACCGGGCCGCGCGCAGGTGCGTCACCGGTACGCGTGACACCCCGTCATGGACGTACAGCCAGACGGCGAGCAGCACCGCGTAGGCGATCAGCAGCCGCTTCGCGGTCTCCCCGATGCCGAACCAGGCCGTCGCGAGCGGAACCAGGGCGATCGCCGGGATGGGACGCAGGAACGAGACGACCGGTGTGACGGCGGCGGACAGCAGGGGCAGGTATCCGGTGGCGAAGCCCAGTGCCCCGCCCACCACCGCGCCGAGCGCGAAGCCCTGCCCGGCGCGGGCCAGGCTGGCGCCGAGATCGGTGGCCAGGGTGCCGCTGCCGGCGCTGTCCGCCAGGGCCGCCAGGGTCTGGGCGGGTGAGGGGAGCAGGCCGGGGGCCGCCGCTCCGGACAGGGCCAGGAGCTGCCAGGCCGCGAGCACGGCAGCCGCCGCCGCCACGGCCGGACCGAGCCGGCCCGGGGCCCGGCCGCCGCCCGCGGGCATCCGGCGGCGAAGGGCCCGCCCCTGAAGAGCCCGGCCTTCCGGTGGTGAGGGGGGAGAGGCGTGCACGTGACGACTCCTCGCTTCCTTGGCCTGCATCGATAAGTGAGGTCAATAATTGACGAGGTCTATGAAGGGCGTGTTGCGGGAGTGCGAAACCTGTCCCGGCCGGGCCCGGCGGACCCGCCGCGATGCGGTACGTTCGCCTGCGTGCCTCGACCCGCGCCCACACCGGAAGCGATCGACGTCGGACGGGTGATCCGCGACTGCCGCAAGCAGCGCGGCGTCTCCATGGCGGCCCTCGCCGCCCGTTCCGGCCTCTCGCAGCCCTTCCTCAGCCAGCTGGAACGGGGCCTCGCCACGCCCAGCCTCAGCTCGATCTACCGGATCGCCGAGGCCCTGGACGTCACCCCCGGCACCTTCCTGCGGCCCCCCGGCAGGCCCGGCACGGTCAGCCACGAGAGCGACCCCCAGGTCATCCGGGTCGACGAGACCGCGGGGCAGGTCGCCCACGTGCTCATCCCCGGCGGCCGCAGCACGGTCCTGGAGGCCTACGAGCACCACTTCGAGCCGGGCCTGGGCGAGCGCGGCTGGTTCGAACACCCCGGCGAGGACTTCCTCTACGTACTGGAGGGGGAGATCGTCCTGGAGGTCGAGGGCGAGGACCCGCTGACCCTGCGCGCCGGGCAGAGCGCCCACCACCGCGGCGAAGTACCGCACCGCTGCCGCCTGTCGGGCCCGTCCGCGGCCCGCACCCTCCTCGTGGTCGCGAACGCCTGACCCCGCCCGGACCGCTCCGGCGCCCGGGCCCGTCAGCGACGCGTATGAACCGGGCCGGCCGGCGTCAAGGTCCCGTCAGGGCGGGGCGCGCACGGCGCGGGGACGGGCATAGCTTTCGACCGTCACCCCGCTCGTGGTCCCCAGGGAGGGTCCCCCATGTGTCTGTTCCAGTACGCCGACGACGCCGAGCCCGAGGAACCCGTCCCGGCCGGACCGCTGTACGTACCCGTCCGGCCGGGAACGAGCGAGGTGGTGGTCCGGATGTTCCGCACCCCTCTGGGCGCGCGTACCGCCGTCGGCTTCACCGCCCCGCAGCTGCTCGCCGCGACCCTCGGGCCGCGCCAGCCCTGGATCCGGCTCTCCGAAGCGGCGCTGCGCGCCCTCGCCGAGCCGCTCGGCACGACCCTGCTGACCGTCGACCCGACCCTGTCGGCCCCTGCCGCGGCCCCCGCCCTGGCCGCCGTACCGGGGCAGCCGCCACGCACCGCGCCCGCCCCCTGCGCCCCCGTACGGTCCGTGTGACGGGCCGGCGATGACCACCCGTAGGAGGGGCTGGGGCCGGACGTCTGCTCGGCCGGCGAGCTCGAAGGCCCGGGCGGTCGTCGGACCGGCCGGGGTCGCCGTCGTGCCGGCGACCGGGCGGACTCCGCGTGAGCGACCTCCGCAGCGCGAGCGACCTCCGTGCGACCTCCGTGCGACCTCCGCGCCGGTCAGACGAAGTTGACCTCCGCACGCCCCAGCAGCGGGTCGTCCGTCAGCCTGAACAGCGGGACGGAGAAGTTGCCGGACCGGAACCGGCCGCCGAAGTGCAGTCCCAGCACCTGGTGCCCGGCCAGGTCGAAGACGGGCGATCCGCTGTTGCCGCCCAGCGTCGAGCAGTCGTGGCCCATCGACCCGTCCGGGTTGAACCCCGTCGTGGTGCCCGGCTGCAGCCGCTTGACGTTGTAGATGTCCATGAAGATCCGGCTCATGGCCTCCGGTTCGTTGCGGCGTCCGTCCCGCGCCGGATAGCCGACCACGTACACGGGCCGGCCGACCAGGTCCGGCGGGGCCTCGCCCGCGATCGCCAGCGGCGTCGGCAGGGAACCGCCGCCCGCGCCGGCGGTGACCCGCAGCAGCGCCATGTCGACATCCCGGTGGATGCCGATGATCTCGGTGACCGCGAACTCGAACGTGCCGTCGGACGGCGGCGCGCCGAGCTCCTCGGCCGTGTCGATCCGTGCGCCCATGCCCTGGCGGAAGGTGAACGTCCCCTGGCCGTCGGACCGGCTGAACTCGGCGGCGACATGGCGGTTGGTCATCACCACGTCGGGCGCGACCAGGAATCCCGTACCGAGCCAGTCCAGGTCGGCGTGCCCGGTGACCTCCACCCGGCCCACCCGGGCGATCGACTGCTGGATGCCGGCCCGCTGCCCGTCGAGCACGGACCAGTCACCGCTCTGGGAAGGGAAGTCCTGGTTCTGGACCAGAATCGCCGGCCGGCCCTGGAGCAGGACGATGGCCTCGACGCCGAAGTACTCGTCGTCGTCGACGTCGTCGGCGCGGCCCTCGGCGAGCTTCTCCAGCCCGCGCGCACCCGCCTCCAGCACCTTGGCGCGCTCCTCCTGGGCGGCGCGCTCGATCTGGGCGGCGGCCGCCTCGGCGGGCGCGAGTTCCTCCTCCGATTCGACGATCTCCGCCTCCAGACCCTTGCGTACGCGTGCGGCGACCTCGGCGAGGTCCTCGGTGAAGACCTTGTCGGGGCTGGTCGCCACGGGTGAACCACCACGCATGTCACACCTCCTGGGGTTACGGGTGCCCGTTCAGGGCGGCCTGGGCCGCCGTGATCTCGTCGTGGACCTGCGGGGCGTGCTCCCGCAGGTGCCGCATGACCGCGCTCAGCTGCGTCCCGACGTTGACGAAGGCCGTGCTCTTGCCCTGGAAGCTGACGTCGGTCACCCGCCGGGTGCCGCGGTGCAGGGCCACCACCGTCCAGTCGTCGGTCATGACGGGGGACCCGGAGGAGCCGCCGCGGGTGTCGGTGAAGTAGCGCACGTCCTGCTCGTCCGCCTCGAACACCAGGTTGTTGCGCAGCGCGATCCGCTTCGGCTCCCCGCCCGGGTGCTGGATGATGTTGACGGCCACCGGCACGTCCTTGGTGACCACGAGCGGCTCGGTGGCGACCCGCAGGTACGTCTTGGGCGCGGTGTCGGCCAGCCGCAGCACCGCGTAGTCCAGCTTCTCGTCCCAGGCCAGCAGCTCTGCGCCCGGGATCTCCTGGACGTCCGGGTCGTCCTCGGTGAGGTAGTCGAACCGGGACCGGGAGCCGGTGGCCTGGAGCTTCAGGTCCGTCTCGTCCACCACCTGGCGCGCCCCCTCGGTGCGGCTGCGGGCGTTGACCACGTGGTGGTTCGTCACGAGCAGGCCGGGGGCGATGAGCCAGCCGGTCCCGTTGTGCGGCAGCGCCAGCGGCTGGAGCAGGGCGCCCCCCTGGTACGGCAGCACCTTCACCCGCGCGACGGAGGAGCCGGCCAGTGCGCCCGCGCTGAGGAACGCGAAGGGCACGGTGTCGTCACGGAAGATGATCTCTTCCTTGGTCTCCCCGGTCGGGACGTCGGGCGCCACGTCGGGCTCACCGGCCGCGTCCCGCACCACCTGGTCCAGGGCCTCCTGGTAGATGTCCCGCGCGGCGGCGTCGGTGAGCTGGTCGACGGCGTTGCGCAGCCAGACGGCCAGCGGCACGGTGCCGTCGATCAGGCGCTCCACCCGGTTCATCGAGTTGAGGTCGGAGAGCACTTGCGGGCCGGGCGCCGGGAGCACCGGCAGCGCACCCACGTACTTGGGGAGGATTCCCGTGAACAGCAGGCGCCGCATCATCGGGTCCGCGAGGCCCTGCTCCAGGGCGGTGTCCTTCAGCCGCTGGACGTCTTCCTGCGGGAGATACGGGTCGCTCATGGTTGCTCAGGCCGCTCGGCCGTTCCCTCCGTCGAGTCTGCGTCCGGCGCTTTGGGGCCGGCGGCCGGGGCGCCCGCGCTCATCGCGGCAGCAACGCCGGAGACGAGCTCGCCGCTGCGGTCACCGAGGTTCAGCATCTGTCCGGCCAGCTGGTCCAGCGTGCCGCGCTGGCGTGCCTCGTGCAGCATCTGCGTCGTGGCCGTGGGTGTGCCGACGGCCGTGACCGCCGGCACCTGCGGGCCGATCGCGCTCTCCAGCAGTTCGCGCAGTGTGGCGCGCAGCTCGGGCTGGTGGGCGATGGCCTGGCCGATGGCCCCGGCCAGGGCGTCCAGCACGCCGTCCTCGTTCTCGGGCAGCCCCACGACGCCCAGGGTGTGTTCTAGGACCCGTGGGTACCCGGGGGAGCACTCGGCCGCCGCCGCCCGCGCCAGCGCGGGCTGCCGGGCCAGCTCGGAGTCCGGCAGCCCCTGCAGACGCTCGGCGAGCATGCTGTCCACCTCCGGGTCCCGTTCGCCGGCGGATCCCAGCCGCGCCCGCTCCAGCAGTGCGCCCAGTGCCTCGGACTCCCGGCCCAGCGCGGTGGCGATCTGCTCGGCCTCCACCAGGTCCTCGTCGGCCGCGGCGAGATCCCCGGCCTCCTTCGCCAGCCGCGCCGACATCAGCAGCAGTTCCAGCTGGAGCTCGGAGAACCCGGCCTGCTCGGCGCGTTCCACCGCCTCGTCGGCGTGGGCACGGGCTTCCTCCCGGCGCCCCAGGCGGTCCAGGGTCTCCACCCACAACGGGTGCAGCCGACTGCCCGCCGTCCAGGGGCGGCGCTCCGCGAGCCGTGCCGCGGCAGCGTCGTTCAACTCCTGGGACAGCAGGTCCTCCACCTCGTTGGCGATGTTCTCCTCCCAGTCCTCCTGGTCGGCTTCGGCCAGTACCTCGTCCGTGGGCCGGCCGCCGAGATGACCGCTCAAGTACGCGGCCGACCGGCCGGCCATGTCCTCCTCGGCCCCGGCGAGGAACCGCTCCACGCCGGGCAGCCAGCGTTCCTCCACCGAGCGCGGGCTCTCGTTCAGCCGCAGCCGGTGGTAGATCTCCTCCGCCCGCGCCTGGAGCCCCTCCCGGGCCGCGTAGTACGCCACCGCCCGCTGCCCGACGGCCCGCATCAGGTCCCTGCGGTCCCGGTCGGCCAGCCGAAGCATGATGCCCCGCAGGTCTCTGCGGTGGCGTACGGTGTCCGGGCTGACGGGCTCCATCAGGTCGAGGCGGGCGAGCTGCTGGAACAGGCGGATGGCTTCCACGTCGGAGGGGACCGGCAGCCCGCACGGCTCCGCGAGCACCTCCCTGACGAGATCGGAGGTGATGGTCCGCAGGGCGAGCCCGGCCTGAGCCAGGGTGCGCACCCCGGCGTCGCCGATGCGCTCCAGGATCCGCTCGTAGAGCGTGCCCTGGATGAGCATCTGGTCCACCTTGCGGAAGATCCTGCGGGGGAGGCTGTCGAGCAGCGCGTTCACCGCCGTCCTCTCCTCACCCAGCCGGGCCACTGCCAGCGCGGCGAGCTTCAGGCTCAGCGGGTGCCCGCCGACGCGCGCGGCGAGCTGTTCGGCCAGCCGTACGTCGGTCACGCCGTCGGAGACCAGCAGGGCCACCGCGGCCTCCGGGTCAAGGTCGCCCAGTTCGATGACAAGGGGCTGGACCGTCCGACCCGGGTGCTCGACGAGCCGGCCGGAGACGACGGTCCGCAGTCGCGGGTGATCCTGGTAGAGGGCTCCCCAGACGGCCCACATGCGGCTGAGTACGGGGGACCCGCGGTACTGGGCCTCCTCGAAGGAGTCGATCACGATGACGAAGGGCGGCTGCTCGGCACCAGGGGGCAGTTCGGTCGCCCGGACGATCAGGGCCGCCAGCCGCCGCGCCAGGCTCGCCTCGCGGAAGGCGGCCTTGGCGTGCACCCCCGAGGAGGTACGGCGGCCCATGCTCGCCCGGGTGGTGGACAGCTCGTAGAGCTCGTCGACCTCCTGCCGCTCGGAGCGGTGGGTGCCGGCGGCCTCCTCACACTCCGTGGCGAGCGCGTCGAACTCCGCCCGGTGGTCGGGGAACTGGATGCCGACCTGCCGGGCCATCTCCGCGATGAGGGTGGCCGGCTCGTGCACCGACAGGGTGGGCCGCTCGAAGTCGATGTAGGCGAAGGGGAACGGGGTGGGGGCGTCGTCCAAGGCGTCCAGCAGGAACTTCGCCAGCAGGGTGCTCTTGCCGATCCCGCCCGGTCCATGGATCAGGACCGGCGGCACCAAGCCGCTGCTGGAGTCGGTGGCCGACGCACCCCGCTCCTGGTGCAGTTTGCCGTACCTGGTGGTCGGCGGCAGCCCGAGGTACGCACGCAGGACCGCCATCTCCTCTGCGCGGCCGTAGAAGGGACCCTGCACCAGGCGTTCGAGCGGGGCCCGCAGCCGGACACGGTCCACCCGCTTGTGGATCTCGGCCGGGTGGGGAAGGCGGGTGATGCCCGGCACCTGGGCCAGCCACAGCACCGCCCGGAGGGTGTGCAGCAGCTCGTCCAGGCTCGATCGCGACAGGTCCGGGGGCCAGCCGCTGAGGTAGGCGAGAGCGGTCCGCTCGGGGCCGGGGCCGTCCGGTACCTGATCGATATTGGCCAGCAGGGCGCGGCGCGCCGCCTCCGGCCCGGCGAGGCCGCGCAGTGCCGCGTCGCGGATCTCGGGCTTGAGTTCCCAGAGGGTGGAGCGGATGCTGACGGCACGCGCGTCGCGGACGAGTTCGAGGAGGGCCTTCCCGGTGGGCTGCTCCTCGCCCGGCAGCCGCAGCTTCCTGGGGTCGAACCGGCTCAGCAGGCAGGCAGCCTCCCGGTAGCCCGTGCGCAGGTCGGGCAGCGAAGGCGCCGGGACGGCCGCGGCGCCGCCCAGGCGCTCGTGCAGCCGAGCGGTGAAGTCCTCGCCGGGGCCGAGGGAGCGGTAGAGCCGGACCGTCTCCTCCGCCGCCCTGCCCACCTTGCGCATGAAGCTGTCCTCGCCGGGGGCCTCGCCTGCCGCCAGCACGGCGGGCGCCGCGGCGTCCACCAGGGCTGCCACGCGGTCCGGGGCCGGCGGATCCTGGGCTCCGGGTGCCGGGGTCTTGCTGAAGAACTCGTGGAAGAACGTCCGCAGGTCGTCCTTGCCGACCACCCGCGCCGTGTCCCGTACCTCGTTCTTGCTGATCTCTACAGGAAGATGGCGCATCGAAGAGGAGTAGCCGAGCAGCACCAGCCGGGGCGGCTTCAGTCCCTGTCGGGGCGGGTTGTTGTAGATCGCCAGTGCGATCTTGCCGATGAAGTCCCAGACGTCGGAGTTGACGTCGAGCTTGTCGCACTCGTCAAGGACGAGCCAGAACTCCTCGCTGGCGGTGGTGGCCTGGCGGACGATGCGGACCGCCGCGATGTCCATCGCCGGCAGTGGATCGTTCAACTGTGTTGGATTCAACGGTGAGCTGCCGACGTGGACGTCGGTGACGGACTCGCTGAGCTGCTGGATCAGCTCTGCCGCCGTCGAGGTCTTGTTCAGCGTCACGCGCACCGGGCAGAACCTTCGGTGGCCGCCCAGATGGCGGATGTAGCTGTAGGTGTACGAGCGTCCGCTGTCCGGCTCGCCGTCCACCGCCAGGACGGTCTTCTCGGGGTCCTCGATGAACTCCCGGACCCTTTGCCGCAGGTCGGCCCGGTCGAGGAACACCTCGGCGCCGTTCCTCAGGATGCTGGTGCGGAACAGGTCCTCGCGCGAGACCTCTTGTTCGACGTCGGCGTCCAGTGCCGCCATGTACTGGACGAGCTGTGCCCCGTCGCTCAGCTGAGTGAGCGAGTCAAGCCTGCTCAGGCACAGGAGCAGAGTGCGCTGCCACTCCAGACCCTTGTTCCGCACGAGCGTGACCAGCGTCAGAGCGTTCTGGGCAGCCGTGGCCCCGACCGGAAAGTTGAACACGAACTCATCGGGGAATCCGACAATTCTGAGCTGGGTCTGCGCATCGCCTACGGAGAAGAGGTGGCCCGCGCACCAATTTCGGACCACATCCCAATCGGTATTGCTGAGCGCCATAGCGCACCTGCACTGCCGCCGCGGCGGCGTGGAAGGACGGACTGCCTGAGGACGAGCTGATGACTACTACTTGTCATGGTTTCACTAGCTCTGCCCCCCTGCAAGATGGTTGAACACCGCACGCACATGGGCCTGTACGGGAGCGCTCCGCAGGTACTCGCCGATGCCGTGGTGGTTGTCGCTGTCGTTCTTCACGAGGTGGTCGGTCACCCGCTCGGGCGGCGCGTACTCGGAGCGGAGCCAGTGGTCGAGCGCCACCAGGTCGCGCAGGTCCGAGACGTTGACCCAGGCCGCGACCCCCGCGGGGACCGCCGACGGCCGCGCCAGCCGGTCCTGGACCTCGGCGATGCCGAGCGGCGAGCCGACCGTGACGAAGAGGCTGACGTCCCGGTGCTCCTCGCGCAGCACCTCGTAGGCGAGGATGGACCCCAGGCTGTGCCCGAGCACGACCAGCGGCCCGTCGCCCACCTGGGCGAGCTCCGTGCGGACGACCTCCCGCATCGCCTCCCCGGCGCCGCCGAAGAAGTAGGCGTGGACGTCCTCGAAGGTGCGCTCGACCAGCAGCTTGAAGATCGGCGAGCGCAGGAACACCGGCAGTGGCAGCGCCCGGACCCCGACCCCCGGGACCGGGGCGGGGAGGGTGTCCTCGCCCCGGTCGAAGGTCTCCGCCGCGTACGTCATCCGGGCCAGCCAGCCGGCCAGCTCGGCCTCCGCGACACCGTCCACCGCGTGGTCCGCGGCCGGCCCCTCCGTCGCCGGCCCGGCGTCGGCGCGCGCCGTGCGCAGCGTGCGCTCGACGAACTCCTCGGGGGTCTCGGGCACGCCCGCGCCAGGCTCCTCCCCGGCCGGGATCCCCGGCTCCCGGCCGGTCACGCGGAGGGACTCCCGGACGGACTCCCGGTCGGTCTCCCGGCCGGAGGTCCCGCCCGGCGCCGGTCCGCCGCCCGCCGACGGGTCGGCCCCGCCGTGGTCGGGCAGGGGCTCGGGGTAGCGGAGCGGCGCCCAGTAGGCCATCCGGGACGCCGCTCCCATGTCCCGGCCGAACAGCGCCCGGTCCCAGTGGGACTTCAGCAGGTCCTTGCGGACCTTGTTGCCGTTGCCATGGACGTAGACGATCGCGGGCTCGGGCATGTCAGGACCGCAGGACCATGTCGTCGTAGGACTCCAGCCGCTTCCAGCGCTCGGCGGGCGCGCGGGTGACGGGCATCAGGTCGGCGGCCGGCAGCGGTCCGAAGTCCAGCCCGGTGAGCTGGACGATGTCCTGCACCGGCACCTGGAAGGTACGGAAGGGGCCGAGCGGCGGCGGGTCGCCGGGCCGGGCGCCGGCCATCGCCCGCTCGAAGTCGCGGGTGAGGTCGGGGCTCTGGTCCAGGATGTAGCCGGTCGAGGCCAGTTGCCCGCCCTGGACGAAGGCGGCCACCTTCCAGAACCGCAGCGGCACCTGGATGCCCCGGTAGGGCGGGTCCGAGTCGTGCAGGACCGGGCCGGTCATGATCGTCAGCTTGCGGTCGAACTCGGCGGCGTGGTCGAGCAGATGGTTCTCCAGCCCCTGCCAGAGCTGCTTGCCCTGGTTGAAGATGTCCTGCTGCGGGGCGGCGTTCGTGTAGTGGAAGGTGTCGGAGTTGGCCCGGTCGCCCTCGGCGGCGCTGCCCCAGACCGGATCGAGCCGGCGGACCAGGTGGCCCCGGTCGAGGCTGTTGTTGCGGTAGATGTCGTTGCCGGACTGCTGCGACTCCGGCAGTCGCGGGTCGAAGTCCCAGGCGTCGTCGCGGGGGACGTTCTCCAGCAGCCGGGAGCCGTCGATGCAGACGGCGGTCGAGGCGGCCAGGCGGCGGTCAGGGCGGTGGACGACGGTGAAGTGCGTGTAGGGGAGGACGACCGTCTCGATCGTGGGGTCGGTCGGCATCGGGAGCGGGACCACCGGGCCGAGGAAGGACTCGTCGTAGCCGGTGCGGTCGGACAGGGCCCCGGCGCGCGCCGCGAGCTCGGGCGGCGTCTCAATTGCGTTCATATGATGGAAGTACCGCGCGGGAGGGCTCCGTCACGGTGCACTGCGCGGGGCCACCCGAACAGCGGCCACCCCCGTGCGTACCCCCGGCAGGCCCGATCGGGCGGCGTCGCGACGGCCGTGGTTCAAGCCCCGGCGGCCACGGAACCCATGCTCTCGTCCCCCTGAGCCCCGCCCGACGAGGAGCATTCATGCCCACCGGACTGTCCCTGCACATCGGACTGAACAGCGTCGACCCCGACAAGTACGACGGCTGGAACGGCCAGCTCGTGGCCTGCGAGAACGACGCGCGCGACATGGCCGCGGTGGCCCGTGCCAACGGGTTCGAGGACACCGTGATCCTCACCCCCGACGGCACGGTGGACAACATCACCGCGCAGCTTCGCGAGGCCGCCGGACAGCTGAAGAACGGCGACATCCTGCTCTTCACCTACTCGGGGCACGGCGGCCAGGTGCCCGACCGCACCGGAGGGGACGCCGAGTCCGACCGCAAGGACGAGACGCTGGTCTTCTACGACCGCCAGTTCCTCGACGACGAGCTGTACCGCGAGTTCCAGGCCTTCGAGCCGGGCGTACGGATCCTCGCCGTGCTCGACTGCTGCCACAGCGGCACCAGCATCGAGTCCGTCCAGGAGCTGCTGAGCCCGCAGGCCATGGAGACGCAGTTCGGCTCCAGCGCCCCGCAGCAGGTCGAGGCCGCGGCCCGGGTGATGCCGATGGACAAGCAGGAGCAGATCTTCGAACGGGACCACGCCTTCTTCGAGAAGCTCCAGCGCGAGCTCAAGAAGGGCAACGGCAAGGCCCCGGACGCCGTGCTCATCGGAGCCTGCCAGGACAACCAGCTGGCCTCCGACGGCAGCGTCAACGGACTGTTCACCGAGCAACTTCTCAGGGTGTGGAACAAGGGCAGCTTCAGCGGCGACTACCGCGACTTCCACCGCGACATCCAACGGCGCATGCCGGCGATCCAGAGCCCGAACTTCTACACCACGGGCACCCCCTCGGAGCAGTTCCTGGCCCAGAAGCCCTTCACCGTCTGAGGACACCGGCGGGCGCCCCGGACGCGGGCGGGGCCCCGTACCGTCCGGCCCGGACGGTACGGGGCCCCGTGAACGGCAGGCCGGACTACGCGGGGATCACCACGTGCCGGGCAGGGTCTGCCAGCTCAGGAAGCCGTTCTCGAACCCGCCGTCGGGCCGGCTCTTGAACGTGAACGCGCCGGTGGCGCCGCTGTGGTAGTTGTACATGCTCAGCACGTCCGCGCGGCCGTCCCCGTCGGCGTCACCGGAGACCGGCATGCTGGTGTTCGAGGCGTACCAGTACTCCTCCGGCGTGTCCCAGCTGCGGACCGCGTCGCCCACCGTGCCGTCCGGCTCGGCGAGCAGCGTGTACAGCGCGCCGTGGCCGTCGCCGTGGTCGTACATCAGGGCGGCGTCGGCGCGGCCGTCCCCGTCGTAGTCGCCGACCGTGAACTTGGTCCGCGCGTAGTCCCACTGCTCCTTGGTCCGCGTCCACGACTTGACCGGCGCGGCGAAGCCGCCGTTCGCCTGGGCCGGGAAGGTGAACATCGCCACGCCGCCGGCCGTGTAGCCGTACAGCGCGCCGTCGCCGGGGCAGTTGCGGCCGCCGTAGGACTGGCCGGTGGCGTCCACGAGCCGCTGCCAGTCCGGCTGGTTGTTCCAGGTGGTGGACTTGGAGATGGTGCCGGTATCCCAGACATGGATGTCACCGGACCTGCAGCTCCAGGAGCCCGCCGACTTCTGCTTGATGCGCAGGGTGGACTCCAGGATCTGCTTGTCCCAGTAGTCCTTCATGCCGACCTGGAAGAAGGTCTTGGCGCAGATGACCGCGTTGCCGTTCTGGGCGTCCTTGGCGCAGCCGACGCGGGCGTCCTTGCTGAGGGTGCCGCCGTTCCAGTAGTTGGTCCCGGCCGAGGACGGGAAGGCGTTGTGCTTGTACGCGATCGTCCACGCCTGCTTCCAGGCGTCCCAGGTCGGGTCGATGACCACGGGGTACGTCGTGCCGGCCGCGTCCAGCAGCTGCCTGTCGGGCGTCAGCGTGAGCTTCTCGCCCTCCAGCGTGACGCCGAGGTCGGCCTGCTTGGTGCCGTTGGTGATGGCCTTGGGCGCGGCGGTGGCCGGGCCGAAGCCGCCGGGGGCCGTCCGCAGGAACTTCGCCCCCGGTGCGGCCGGCCTGGCGCCCGCCTGCGGGTTCTCGCCGCCGGCGTCCCACATCTGGGGCTTGGCCGAGCCGAAGACCGTCTGTCCGGCCGGGTCCACCGCGTGCGATCGGTGGACTGCCCGCCGAGCGCATGACCATGGGCTACAACCACTTCGAACTCCCCACGGTCATGGGCATCGCGGGCAAGACGTTCGTGGGCAAGGTCGACTACTCGCCCATGGGCGACGTCCTGCGCACGGAAGCCGGCCCGGCCGGCTCCCAGCTGTACTCGACCAGCTTCTACGACGAGCAGACCCGCCGGCTGACCCGGCAGGTCCACGACCGGGAGAAGGCGCCCGGCCGGATCAGCGACACGTCGTACGAGTACGACACCATCGGCAACATCCTGAAGGTCACCGACAAGGAGGGGCCTTCAGGCTCTGCCACCACGGACACCCAGTGCTTCGCCTACGACTACATGCGCCGCATGAGCGAGGCGTGGACGGCCACGGACGGCTGCGCGGCCAAGCCGGGCGCCGCCGGACCGGACTCCAGGCCCAAGGTGGGCGGACCGAACCCGTACTGGTCCTCGTACAGCTTCGACGCCGCGGGCAACCGCACCAAGGAGGTCCAGCACTCACCCAGCGGGGAGGCCGCCAAGCAGGTCACGCGTGACTACAAGTACGGCACCCCGGGCAAACCCGGGGCCAACCGGCTGGGACAGGTCACCACCACCGGCCCGCAGGGCGTGCGGTCCGACTCGTTCACCTACGACGACGCCGGCAACACCGACCTGCGGACCGTCCAGGGCAACACCCAGGACTTCGAGAGGGACACCGAGGGCCGGCTGGCCAAGGTGACCGAGGGGTCCAGGACCACCGAGTACGTGTACGACGGCGGCGGCAACCGGCTGATCAAGCGCGACCCGTCGGGCAGCACGCTGTACCTGCCGGGCACCGAGGTCAAGCTCACGCCCGGCGGCAAGGTCGAGGGCACCCGGTACTACGCCAACCGTCCGGCCCCGTCATGGTGCGCACCGCCAAGGACGGCAAGGTCTCCACGTCGTACCTGCTCCAGGACAGCAACGGAACGGCGAACACGAGCGTCGACGCGGCGACCCAGGAGGTCACCCGGCGCAAGTTCACCCCGTTCGGCGAGGTCCGCGGCGCCACTCCCTCCATCTGGCCCGACAAGAAGGGCTTCATCGGCGGGGAGGTGGACGACTCCAGTTCGAGGTGTGTGCCTGCAAGGTCAACGGGCGCCTACGGGGCGGACGCGAACACGTCTGGTTCAGCCCCGAGGACCTGGACATCGGCAGAGCCAAGATCCTTTATGCTGGCCCGACCAAGGGACTGGGATGACCGGGGCCCGGGAGGACCAGGGGACCGGGACGACCGGGACGACCGGGAACGGTGAGGGGTAGTCGTGGAATTCACCGGATACGCCACGGATCTCGTCCTGGGCGGTGCCCCGGGTGACCTGTTCGGCCGCCTCTCGCCGAAGCTCGCCGAGAAGTGGCCGGCGTACCTCATCAACGGATCCGACCACCGCTCCTTCGATTTCGGCTCGATCGCCTTCGACCCCGAAGCCGACCCGGCCGACTCGGAGATCGCGACGTTCAGCCGCGATCTCGCCATGGAGGAGTTCTGGGAGGAACAGGGGTACGCGCTGGGGACGGACGGAGAAGGACCGTTCGCCGTCTTCTACAGGCCGTTCCGCGAGTTCTCGGTCACGGTCGACCGGGGCACGGAGACCGGCAGCGGAGTCGACTGGCACGGCGCGGTCCTCCTCGTCCCGGAAGGATTCCACGTGTCCCTGGTGACACCTGAGGACCCGTCCTCGGACCCGTTCTCCGGCTGGGTGCGCGACACGCTCCTGCGCTCGGTCTGGTGACACCCCCGCCCCGCCGCCGAAGCGGCCGAACGGCCGCACGGCCACCGGGCACGGCAAGAAGCCCTGCCGAGGCGAAACGCCTCGGCAGGGCTTCTTCGTACCGCTGCAGCGGCACGTCCGTCAGAAACGGTCCTGCGGCAGCGGGAACGGCGGGGCCGGCTTCGGGCCCGTCAGACGCCTGCCCTCCGCCGGAGGCGTGGTGCAGGTGACGTCCTCGTACGGCAGGCGACCCGTGGCCAGGTACGCCGTGACGGGCGCGTTCGCGCACGACGCCTCGTCGAAGAGGTACACGCCGTGGCCCTCGCCGCCGGCCGCGAGGACCATGCGGGAGCCCTTCAGCGCGCGGTGCAGGCCCTCACCGCTGGACAGCGGGGTCTGGGAGTCCCACTCGTTCTGGACGGTCATGACCGGCGTCCGGTTGTTGACCGCCGTGGCCTTCTCCACCGGCCGGTCCCAGAACGCGCACGGCATGATGTTCGAGGCGAAGTCGCCGAACAGCGGGTAGCGCTCCTTGTCGCGGACCGCGTCGCGGCGGTACTGCTCCGGGTCGCGCGGCCAGGCGTCGGTGTCCCCGCACACCACGGCCCAGAAGACCGCCGAGCTGTTGTCCTGCGCCGGCTCCGCGGCGCGCCGGAACCTGCCCGGCAGGCCCTGCGGCGGCGTGCGGCCCTCGGCGGCCGCCTTGACGGCCTGGACGAACTGCGCCGCCTCCTTCGGGTAGAAGAACAGCGCCCGCGCGGACCGCAGGGCGTCCCCGTCGAACTTCTGCCCGTCGATGACGACCGGCTCCCGGTCGGCACGCGCCACCAGGTCCCAGAAGGTCTTCGACACCGCGTCAGGGGTCTCGCCGAGCCCGTACTCGCCGGACCGCTCGGCCGTCCACCGCGCCCACCTCTGGAACGCCGGCTCCGCGGCCTCGGCCCACACCTGGATCATGCCGCGCCAGGCACGCGCGGGGTCCACACCGCTGTCGAGCACGAAGCGGTCGGTGCGGTGCGGGAACATCTCCGTGTACACGGCGCCCAGGTAGGTGCCGTAGGAGTAGCCCAGGTACGAGATCTTCCGCTCGCCCAGCACCGCGCGCACCAGGTCCATGTCGCGCGCGGTGTTGCGGGTGGTGATGTGCGGCAGCACCGCGCCCGACTGCGCACGGCACTTGTCGGCCACCGCCTTGGCCCATGCCACGTCCTCGGCGAACTTCTCCGGCTTGTACGGGCGCAGGAAGTCCATCTCGCCGTCCGTCATGGCACAGCTGATCGGGCTGCTGCGCCCCACACCGCGCGGATCGAAGCCGATGAGGTCGTACTGTTCGCGGACCTCCTTCGGCAGCGCCGTGTCGAACAGGACGGGCAGGTCGAGACCCGGTCCGCCCGGCCCGCCGGGGTTGAGCAGCATGACGCCGCGCCGCTTGGCGGGGTCGGCGGCCTTCATCCGCGAGACGGCCAGGTCCAGCTTCTGGCCCTGCGGACGCCGGTAGTCGAGCGGGACCTTGACGGTCGCGCACTCGTACGACGCGGGCAGCTGGGGGTCGGGGTCGCAGCGCTGCCAGTCCAGCTTCTGCGTGAGGTACTCGGGGGTCGGGGCGGTGGCTGTCGGGGCGGTCGGGGCGGTCGGGGCTGCCGAGGCCTGGGCGGGTGCCAGGGCGGGGGCCAGGGCCGCGAAGACGCCCGCGGCGAGCAGCGGTGCGAATCGTCGCATGCGCACGAAAGCCGTTCCTTTCGCTGATGTTCGGACATCACCACCCTGGGTTATGCGACGGCTGCGCGAATCATCACGAAGGCGGGCTTGCGATACTCCTGACGAATGAGGGGGAAGCGGTCAACTGGCCGGAAAGAACGCCAAGGTTGACCGGGCCCACCGGAATTCCGTGGGCCCGGCGCGCGGTCCGGTCGGGCCGGCGGCTCGGTCGGGGTGCGGTCCGGTCCGGTCGGGTCGGGTCGGCGGTCCGGTCAGGCCGGCGGTCCGGTCGGTCGGCGATCCCGTCGGGTCGGCGGTCCGGTCGGGTCGGCGGTCCGGTCGGGTCGGCGGTCCGGTCAGCCCGCCGATCCCGTCGGGCCGGCGATCCCGTCAGGCCGGCGGTTCGGCCAGGCCCTCCGGGAGGGGGCCCGTGTGGACGATGCCCAGGGCCTGCGTGGCCCGGGTCAGTGCCACGTACAGATCGCTCGGCTCCAGCTCCGCCGGCTCCACCACGACCACCGTGTCGAACTCCAGCCCCTTGGCCTGCCGCGGGTCCAGCAGCACCACCGTCCGGGTCAGGTCCGGCTCGGCCCCTGGCCGTACGCCGGGCAGCGCCTGCGCCAGCCGCTCGTGCAGGGCCCGTGGTGCGATCACCGCCAGCCGGCCGTCCGCCGGCAGGTGCCGCGCCACCGCCTCGCCCACCGTGCCCGCCAGGTCGGCCGCGGCCCGCAGCAGCCAGGGCCGCACCCCGGTGGACCGCACCGACCTCGGCGGCTCGAAGCCGGGATGGCGGGCCCGCAGTACCGCCGCCGCCACGTCCATGATCTCGGCGGGCGTACGGTAGTTGACACCGAGGCGGACCAGCTCCCACCTGTCCTCGACGTAGGGGGCGAGGATCTGCTGCCAGGAGCCGCAGCCCGCCTCGTCGCCCGTCTGCGCCGGGTCGCCGACCAGCGTCATGGAACGGGTCGGGCAGCGCCGCATCAGCAGCCGCCACGCCATCGCCGACAACTCCTGCGCCTCGTCCACGATGACGTGCCCGAAGGCCCAGGTCCGGTCGGCCGCGGCCCGCTCGGCCGTGCTGCGGTGGTCGGCCTCCTCGTGGCGCTCGGCCATCCGCTCGGCGTCGATGATGTCGTGCGCGGCCAGGAACTCGTTCTCCTGGTCCTCGAACTCGAAGCTCTCCGAGCCCGCCGACAGGTCCAGCACGCCCTGCGCGTAGGCGACCCGCTCCAGGCGCTCCCGTTCCTCGGCGGCCCGCTGCGCCGTGTCGTCGAAGCCCAGCAGCTCGGCCGCCTCGTCCAGCAGCGGTACGTCGGCCGGGGTCCAGGCCCCGCCCGCCGGCCGCCGGATCAGCTCCGCGTCCGCCTCGGACAGGTGCGTGGGGTCGGCCAGGAAGTCCTCGACCAGCGCCCGCGGGGTCAGTTCCGGCCACAGGGAATCGATGGCGGCGTGCACCTCCGAGCTGGTGGCGATCTCCTTGCCGAGCTGCGCGACGTCGTCCGGACCGAGCAGGTTCGGGCCGCCGTACGGGTCCGCGCCCAGCCGGTCGGCGAGCTGCTCGGTGAGCGCGTCGATGATCCGGAAGGCGAAGTAGGGGCGGGCGAGGTTGTGCGGCAGACCGGTGGAACGGGCGCGGTCCCGCGCCTCATGGGCCATCGTGCGGTCCAGCAGCAGCGTCCCGTAGTCGTCGTGGTCGATCTCCAGCGCCGCCTCCGGCACCACGTCGGCCTCCTCCCCGCTGCCCGCCGGCACGGTCTCCGGCAACGTCTGGCGGTCCGCCACCACGCGGGCGAGTACGTCGGCCATCGCTGCCCGGCCCTTGACCGCGGCCGCGCCCGGGCGGTCCGTACCGGTGGCGCGGACGCCGGGGAACAGCTCGCCGGGGGAGGCGAGCAGCACCCCGGTCTCGCCGAGGGCGGGCAGCACCTCGCCGATGTAGCCGAGGAAGGCCGGGTTCGGGCCCACGATCAGGACACCGCGCTTGGCGAGCTGCTCCCGGTAGGCGTACAGCAGGTACGCGGCCCGGTGCAGGGCGACGGCGGTCTTGCCGGTGCCCGGTCCGCCCTCGACCACGAGGACGCCGCGGTGCGGGGAGCGGATGATGCGGTCCTGCTCGGCCTGGATGGTCTCCACGATGTCGTGCATCCGGCCGGTGCGGGCGGCGTCGAGCGCGGCGAGCAGCACGGCGTCCGCGTCGGCGCCCTCGTGGCCGGTGCGCTCGGTGTCGGTGAGGTCGAGGATCTCGTCGTGCAGCGCGGTGACCTCACGGCCCTCGGTGGTGATGTGGCGGCGCCGGCGCAGACCCATGGGGTGGTGCCCGGTCGCCAGGTAGAAGGGGCGGGCGACCTCCGCCCGCCAGTCGAGGACCA
The DNA here is from genome assembly GCF_019400985.1 of Streptomyces bambusae. Lineage (GTDB taxonomy): Bacteria > Actinomycetota > Actinomycetes > Streptomycetales > Streptomycetaceae > Streptomyces > Streptomyces bambusae_A. The sequence goes on along the minus strand of NZ_WTFF01000073.1, from coordinate 2,206 downwards.
GGGGGGTGCGCTCGGCGTCGTCCTTCCGGATGCCGATGCGGCCGATGTGGTGGTCCCGGCCGTCGGAGAACTCCAGACGGCCGAAGCAGAGCCCGCTCTCGCCGGAATTCAGCGCGGAAAGCAGCCCGGACTGCTCGGCGACCAGCACATCGCGTTCCAGGCGCGCCTGGGCTCCGTTGCCGACCTCGCGCAGGGCCCCGCGGACCGCTCGTTCCGCCTGTTCACGCAGGTGGTCGAGGCGCACGTAGAGGTCGGTGACGAATTTCTGCTCGCTCCGGAATTCCTCGGTTGACAATTCCACTCCTGACACGATATGGTGTCTCCATAAGGTTTTCACGCGCCTTTGGTGTGCCTGTGGGCGTGAAATACCCAATATACGCAGAGAAATACCCCGACCGCCAATGCGGTCGGGGTATTTCTCTGCGTGGCGGGGTGACGGGGGTGGGCGGTGGTGGCGGGGTGACGGTGGTGGCGGGCGAGGCGCGACCGAGGGCCCCCGTCCCCGGGGGCCCTCGTCCGAGCGGTCGGGTCGCGCCATCCCGTCACATCGCGCCGCGGCCCCTCGGCCTGCCGCTCACGCCCTGACCGGCGTTGGCGGCCATGGCCAGAGCCAGGAGCAGGGCGACGGCACCGGTGATGACGTTGTTGAGCACGCTGCGCGTGACGTCGAACGGTCCTGCGACGACCCACGGGGAGATGATCGTGAACGCGCCGATCGCGCAGGCGGCCCACGCCATGGAGTGCGTGCGCTCGTAGGCGTTCCCGACGCCCAGGAGCAGGCTGTACGCGACACCCATGATCAGGTTGCACACCGCCAGCGGGGTGAGGATCGCGAAGCCGGCAATCCATGGCGACGCGGCCAGGTACACGCCCGTGAGCAGCGCCAGCGTCTCTATGGCCTGTGCTCTGGGTGTGGCGGTGGCCCGCTCGAACCGGGAGCGCATCTCGGCGACGTCGGGGTGGTGCTCGATGCTTGGGCTGGGATGAGTGGTCATGATGGCCGCCTTCTGGAGGAGCCCTTATCTACTCTTTATCCCCCTTATGCCCCATGTGACCCCTTCTGAACCCCGCTGGTCAAGGGGTGCATTGCATCGAATCGGAGTCAGATCGGTGTCTCCGACGCCACGTCGGCTGTCTCGGTGATGTCGAACAGGACGCCGTCGGGATCGCGCAGCGTCACGCACCGCTCGGCCTCGGCGGTGTGCACCGCGGAGGCCCGGTGCCCACCGAGCGACAGGGCCGCCTCGGTGGCCCGCTCCAGGTCGGGCACCCGGAAGTGCACGTGCCAGCGCGGCCGGAGCTGCGGGTCCACGGTGGTCGGCTCGCCGACGTGGCTGGCCAGCCGGGCGACCGGCTCCCCCGCCTGCCGCAGGACCACCTTGTCCTCCTCGTAGGCCACCTCGCAGCAGCCGGTCCGGCCGGTGGCCCACTCCAGCACCTCCCCGTAGAACAGGGCGGCGTCGAAGGCGTTGCGGGTGTGCAGTTCCAGCCAGGCGGGCGAGGCACCCTCCCCGACCCGCCACTCCGAGCGCACGTTCCCCTCCCAGACCCCGAAGATCGCGCCGTCGGGGTCGGCCGCCAGCACGGCGCGCCCGTGGCCGGCCAGCGAGACCGGGCCCACCGCGACGGTGCCGGTCCGCTCGCGGATGCGGTCCACGGCCGTGTCCGCGTCGTCGACCGCGAAGTAGGGGGTCCAGGCCGCCGCCAGGGCCATGTCCGAGGTGAGCTCCCCGATACCCGCCACGGGCACCCCGTGCGACACCGCCACGGTGAAGGCCTCACCCGGCGCACCGGGCCGGAAGTCCCACTCCAGCACCCCGCCGTAGAAGCGCTGCGACGCCTCCACATCGCGGGACATCAGGCTCACCCAGCACGGTGCGCCGAACACGTCACCCGTCGAGATCCTCATCGCCTGCCACCTTCCCACGTTCCCAGCGTCTCACCTTGTGGAGGGAGGGCCGTGTCCCCCTGCGGAACGATGCGGCGCCGCCCGAACGGCGGATAACCTCCCGATCATGGACAAGATCATCCGTCGCGCGTTAACTGCGGCTGCGGCCGTGGCCGCGGTCACCGCCCCGCTGTCCCTCGCTGCCGCCGTCCCGGCCGCCGCGGCCGCCCCAGCGCCGGCCCCGGTCGCAGCGTCGGCTGCCGCCGGGCATGCTGCTCCCGTCCCGGCCGCCGCTGTGCCCGCTGCCTTTGCCCCGGC
>NZ_WTFF01000729.1 GCF_019400985.1 Streptomyces bambusae | reverse complement strand
CCGGCCGAGATGAGCGAGCACCTGCGCTACCTGGCCCGCAACGCCCGTATCCCGATCTCGTGCATGCCGAACGCGGGTCTGCCGGTGCTGACCAAGGACGGGGCGCACTATCCGCTGTCGGCTTCGGAGCTGGCGGACGCGCAGGAGACGTTCGTCCGCGAGTACGGGCTGTCGCTGGTCGGCGGCTGCTGCGGCACCACCCCCGAGCACCTGCGCCAGGTGGTCGAGCGGGTGCGCGGGACCGTCCCCGTCGTGCGTGAGCCGCGTCCGGAGCCGGGTGCGTCCTCGCTGTATCAGACGGTGCCGTTCCGGCAGGACACCTCGTACATGGCGATCGGTGAGCGGACGAACGCCAACGGGTCGAAGAAGTTCCGTGAGGCCATGCTGGAGGCCCGTTGGGACGACTGTGTGGAGATGGCCCGGGACCAGATCCGCGAGGGCGCGCACATGCTGGACCTGTGCGTGGACTACGTCGGCCGCGACGGTGTGGCGGACATGGAGGAGCTCGCCGGCCGGTTCGCCACCGCCTCGACCCTGCCGATCGTGCTGGACTCCACCGAGGTGGCCGTCATCAAGGCGGGTCTGGAGAAGCTGGGTGGCCGGGCGGTGATCAACTCGGTCAACTACGAGGACGG
>NZ_WTFF01000728.1 GCF_019400985.1 Streptomyces bambusae | reverse complement strand
CCCTGGGTGCCCGCGCGCACGGAACCCCGCCCCCCGAAGCGCGCCGCCTACGCCCGCCTCCTGGACGGCCTCTCCACCCTCCACCCCCAGCCCGAGCCCCCCCACCCCATTAACGCCGTTAACACCCCCCCCGCCCCCACCCCGACCATTAACGCCGTTAACGCCGAGTCCCCCACACCCGAGCCACCGGCACCCGCACCCGTCCCCCCTCAGCCGGCACCCCCCACCCCGGCACCAGCCCCCCACAAGCCGGCGACGGCAGCCACCCCTCGACCCCACGAGGTACGGGTCAACGGCAAGGGCCACGACAACGGCAACGGCAACGGCAACGGCAACGGCAACGGCAACGGCAACGCCACCATCCCCCTGGCCGTAATCGACGGCCCCACCCACACCGACACCACCGACACGACCGGCACCACCTACACCGCCCACGCCGCCGGCGGCCTCCTCCTGGACCTCCCCGCCATGAGCGCCACGAGCGCCAAGAGCGCCCAGACCGCCAAGAACCTCACCCTCCCCACCCCCCACTCCCTGGCCCCCCCCCAAACCGGCCCCCCCCCCCCCCCCCCCCCCCCCCACCGCCAGGAACGCCCCCCCCCCCCCGCCACCCCACCCCCCGCCCCCCAACACCCCC
>NZ_WTFF01000727.1 GCF_019400985.1 Streptomyces bambusae | reverse complement strand
AACCCGGCCGTGGTCCGTGGGGCTTGAAGATGTGAAAACAAGAAGGGGGCGGGGGCGACGGCACGGGCGCGGTTGCCGGTGGGAGGCACAGCGCCGCGTCCCCCTTTCGGGGGACGCCGGCGCCGGGGGACCCCGTCCCCCCCGACAAGCCGTGGGAAGCCCCCGCTGCACCCGGGGCCCCCGCGCCCCCGGCCGTCCCCGCCGCGCCCGCCCCGCAGGACGCGCTGCCGCCGCTGCCCGCCGCGTTCCCCGCCTCGGGTGCGGAGCCCACGCCCGCGCCCCCGGCCGGCTACGGCTTCCCGCCCGCGCAGGACCAGAACCAGGCCCCCGCCGGTTACGGCTTCCCGCCCGCTCCCGGCCAGGACCAGCCCCAGCCCACCCCCGGCGGCTACGGCTTCCCGCCCGCCCAGACCCAGGCCCAGCCCCCGGCCGGGTACGGCTTCCCGCCGGCCCCCGGACAGCCCCAGCCGCAGGCCCCGGCCGGGTACGGCTTCCCGCCCGCGCAGGACCAGAGCGCCCCCGGCCGGCCGCAGGCGCCGGCCCAGCCGCACGGCGGCTACGGCTTCCCGCCGCTCCCCCAGCAGGCGCAGCCGCAGAGCCAGCCGCAGGAGCAGGCTCAGCCGCCGCAGCTGCAGCCGCAAGC
>NZ_WTFF01000726.1 GCF_019400985.1 Streptomyces bambusae | reverse complement strand
ATCGAGAGTGGTCGAGGGATTGGGGGAGGAGTATGGAGAGGTGGAGAGGGAGGGGGGGTGAGCGGTGGGAGGTGGAAGGGTGTGTGGGAATGTAGGATGACCATTCTTCGGAGGACGGGCCGCGACGTGGGCGGCCGTGCAGGACGGGCCGCGTGGGCGGGCTGGGAGGAGGGGCCGGCGGAGGGAGCGGCCGGGGCCGGACGGGACAGCCGGGGCCGGACAGGACACAGGGACAGGGACGGGACAGGACGGGGGACGGGGACATGTATCCGAAGGTGAAGCCTGCTCTGGCGCGGGCGTGGCGGGATCTGCAGACGGTGCAGTTCGGGGTGACGCCCGCGCACGCGGTGGTGCTCGGGCCGGTGGACACGGCGACGGGGGCGCTGATCGAACGGATCGACGGCAGCCGGGGGATGGATCTGCTGCGGGCGGAGGCGGCAGCGATAGGGCTGCCGGACGGACAGGCCGACGAGCTGGTGCGGCGGCTGGCGGCTGCCGGGCTGATCGACGACGTGACGGCGGGCGGGCCGCGCGCGCAGGCGGTGCGCCGCCGCCCGGAGGAGCTGGAGCGGCTCGGGCCCGATCTGCGGTCGCTGTCACTGGTGCGCCGCGAACCGGGCGGTGACCTGCGGGGGCTGGCGGCGCGCCGGGCCGCCCGGGTCCAGGTG
>NZ_WTFF01000725.1 GCF_019400985.1 Streptomyces bambusae | reverse complement strand
CCGCCTCAAGCGCCACCGGGCCGTCGCCACGAGGTACGACAAGCTCGCGGTCCGCTACGAAGCAACCGTGCTGGTCGCAGCCATCAATGAATGGCTGTGACCAGCATTTTCACAACAGGCCCTAGGCCGTCCCCGCTGTCCCTGGTGCCCTGGGCGTCCCGCGTGCCCCGGGCGTCCCCGGCGTCCCGGTGTCGTGAATCCTCCACCGCTGTACGGCATGTCACGATATGTCGGTGCGCGCCCTCCGGTCGTCCTTCCTCGTTTCGGTGGTCCTGCTGCTGGCATCGACCGCCGCCTGTTCCGCCCCGCCGCCCGACCCGGCCGGCCGCCCTGGGCCCGCCCGCCCCGCCGTGGTGGACGAGGAGGCGGAGGGGTCGCCGTACTGGGTGGACCCGCGGAGTGCGGCCGCCCGGCAGGTGGCGGCCTGGGAGGCGCAGGGGCGCATGGCCGACGCGCAGGTGCTGCGGCGGATCTCGGAGCGGCCGGTGGCGCTGTGGGCGCCGGCGGGTGATCCGGGCCCGGCGGTACGGGGGGGGTGCTGCCGGGCCCCCCCCCCAAAGGGCCCCAAAAGGCCCAGCGGGGGGGCGGGGCGCTTCGGTGCCCGGGCGCGGCGCCAGGCGGGTCCGGGGGGGGGGGGGGCGGCGCGCCCCCGCGCCCCCCGTCGCCGCC
>NZ_WTFF01000724.1 GCF_019400985.1 Streptomyces bambusae | reverse complement strand
CCGCCGGCCGGGCCGCAGGCCATGGCGGCGCCCCAGCCCCCGACACACCTCGCGCCCCCGGCAGCCATGCTGCCCCGCGCCCCCGCCGGCTTCGTAGGGCGCCGGGACGAGCTCGCTCGGCTGAGCGCGACCGTACGGGCGGCGGGCAGGCCGCCGCTGGCCGTGGTCACCGGGCCGGCCGGGGTCGGGAAGACCTCGCTCGCCGTGCACTGGGCGTACGCGCACACCGGGGACTTCCCCGACGGCATCCTCTACGCCGACCTGCACGCCGGGGAACCGGACGGCACCGGCCCCCGGCCCGCCGGAGTCCTGCACGAGTTCCTGCAGGCCCTCGGCGTCCCCGAGGACCGTCTGCCGAAGGAGGCGCGCGCGGCGGAGAACCTCTACCGCTCCCTGCTCGCCGGGCGCCGCGCCCTCGTCCTGCTCGACAACGCCCGCGAGTCCGCCCAGGTACGTCCCCTGCTGCCCGGGACCGACGGCTGCACCGTCCTCGTCACCAGCCGCAACCGGCTGGACGGGCTCGTGGCCTCCGACTGCGCCCGCCTCCTGGAGCTGGCACGGCTGACCCCGGCGGACGGCGTGCGCGTCCTGCGTACCGTCGTCGGCGACGCCCGCGTGGCCGCCGAACCCGCCGCGGCCGAGGAGCTGGCCGCCCTGTGCGACGGCCTGCCG
>NZ_WTFF01000723.1 GCF_019400985.1 Streptomyces bambusae | reverse complement strand
GGATGCGGCGAAAAACGCTGCCGCCTGCTACTCGACGTTTCAGCAGGAGTTCGAGGAAGAGATCAACCGTGTTCGTCACCGTGCCCGGCGCCCGCCGCAGCCGGTCATGAACTGGGCCCAGCAGTAAGGGAGGAACGAGACCATGGCCCGTAACCGGAACCGGGTGACGAGCTACTACCACGACGGCATGACCAGCGCCCTCGCCGACCTGCAGGGTGGACACGATGGGGGCAGGGTGCGTGACTACCTGCTGCACCGCATCAAGCCGCACCTGCCCCCGTGGCTGGGCTGGGCCGGCATCGGCCTGGCCGGAGCGGTGGGGCACTGGCGGTGGGGCGAGAGCGCCGCCGCCGGTGTCGGCCTGACCCTCGCCTCCGTCGCCCTCACGGGCGGGACGTGGGTGATGGGGAAGTCCACGAGCAAGCAGCGGCGCCTGCACTCGGCGGTCACGGTGGCGGCGGGGTCGGCGTGGGCGACGGCCGCATGCCTGGCCGGCCCCACCACCGACCCCATCGGCGACCTCTACCTGATGGGCGGACCCGTCCTCGCCCTGTCCTGGAACGTGCGGATGATGCTCCGCCACAACCCCGAAGGCACCACCGCCGGCATCGGGGACGGGGGTCTGTTCGGGGATGGGGGTCTGCTGGAGAAGGTGGGTCTCGCCCGCGCCCAGA
>NZ_WTFF01000722.1 GCF_019400985.1 Streptomyces bambusae | reverse complement strand
TCTGGGCGCGGGCGAGACCCACCTTCTCCAGCAGACCCCCATCCCCGAACAGACCCCCGTCCCCGATGCCGGCGGTGGTGCCTTCGGGGTTGTGGCGGAGCATCATCCGCCCGTTCCAGGACAGGGCCAGGACGGGTCCGCCCATCAGGTAGAGGTCGCCGATGGGGTCGGCGGTGGGGCCGGCCAGGCACGCGGCCGTCGCCCACGCCGACCCCGCCGCCACCGTGACCGCCGAGTGCAGACGCCGCTGCTTACTGGTGGACTTCCCCATCACCCACGTCCCGCCCGTGAGGGCGACGGAGGCGAGGGTCAGGCCGACACCGGCGGCGGCGCTCTCGCCCCACCGCCAGTGCCCCACCGCCCCCGCCAGACCGATGCCGGCCCAGCCCAGCCACGGGGGCAGGTGCGGCTTGATGCGGTGCAGCAGGTAGCCGCGGACGCTGCCCCCATCGTGTCCACCCTGCGGGTCGATAAGGGCGCTGGTCATGCCGTCGTGGTAGTAGCTCGTCACCCGGTTCCGGTTACGGGCCATGGTCTCGTTCCTCCTTTTACTGCTGGGCCCAGTTCATGACCGGCTGCGGCGGGCGCCGGGCACGGTGACGAACACGGTTGATCTCTTCCTCGAACTCCTGCTGAAACGTCGAGTAGCAGGCGGCAGCGTTTTTCGCCGCATCC
>NZ_WTFF01000721.1 GCF_019400985.1 Streptomyces bambusae | reverse complement strand
TGACTTCTTTCACTATGTAATTCATAGCTAGAACCCCAAGAGCACCCACCACCCCCCAACCGCAGAGAAGCGACCGCGCCCCCAGATGTGTAAAAAAGAAGGGCCCGCCCCCCCCGCCCCGCCCGCCCCCGCCGACCCCGTACGAGCCGCCCGCCAGGCCGCTCCCACACACCCGGCCGCGACGGCCGCCAGCAGCAAGCCGCCCGGTGCGGCCCCCGCCACCGAGGATTCCGTCAGCGACACCGCCAACCCCGTCAGGGCCGCACCCAGACCCAGCAACGCGCCCGAGACCCCCGCGAACCACCGCACCACCGGCCCCTGCCGCACCACCGGCCTCTGCCGCACCAGCACGACCAGCGCGTCCAGCAGCGCCGTCCCCAGCAGTGCCCAGCCCAGCCCCAGCTCCCCGGCGCCCGCTGCGAGCGCGGCCAGCGGCAGGGGCAGCTGCCCCGCCAGAATCCCCGACGGCAGCGGCAGCGACAGGGACGGCAGCGCCAGCCCGGATCCGGCCCACCCCGCCGCCCGGAAGGCCGACGCCCCCGCCGCGTAAGACCTGCCGTCCCACCGCTCCAGCACCTGTCTCTTATACAACTCTGTCCCTGCCGCCGATCCTACGGGGTGTCGCTACAGGCGTCTGAACATCGTTGCAAACGTATACTAGTGTGATGACGTCATTGG
>NZ_WTFF01000720.1 GCF_019400985.1 Streptomyces bambusae | reverse complement strand
CCCCCCCCCCCCGCCCCCCAACACCCCCACCCACCCCCACGGACTCCCACAGAAACACCCCAGAAAACCCCGGCCCCCCCCCGCCGAGCCTCTCCCGCCAGGAGTCCAAGCCCGGGCCACCACTCCCCCCGAAGCCCCTCCCCAGAGACACCACCTCAGGCACCTCAGGCGCCCCCGGCACCCCCGGCACCCCCAGCGCCGCCTCCACCATCAGGGCGACCAACTCCGCCTTCCCCGGCAGATACCGGTACAGCGCCATCTTCGTGACCCCGAGCTCCCCGGCCACCCGCTGCATCGAGACCCCGGCCAACCCCTCCGCATCCGCGATCGCCACTCCCGCCGCCGCGACCGCGTCCAGCGTCAGCCCCCGCTTCGGGCCTCGCGCCGGCTTGGCCGGCGGATGCGGTCCCCAGAGCAACCGAACCGCCGCTTCCCACTGCTCGCCCATCCGCCCACTCCCGAAATACGCCGCGCCCTTGCACCCCAACCAATACTGCGTCTACCGTACACAGTATCGCTCAGTATCCACCGGACACAGTTTCCGAGACCCACCCACACCACCCACCCCAAAAACCCCCCTCCCACCCCCCCCCCCCAAACCCCACCCCCCACCCCCCCCGAAGCCCCCACGCCCACCTTCCCCCCCCCTCCTCTCTCTACCTCCCCCCCCCCCCCGACC
>NZ_WTFF01000072.1 GCF_019400985.1 Streptomyces bambusae | reverse complement strand
GGCGTGGCCCGTCCCGTTCCCGGCGGCCGCCTCGGCGGTGCTGGACGTCGCCGCCGCGAACGCCCTCAAGGGCTCGCCCGACTGGCGCATCACCCGGGCCGGGCCGGCCCGCGCCGTCGAGGGCTTCGCCGAGCGGACGAGCGTGCGGCCCGGTGAGCCGCTCGCCCTGCGCGTCTCGACGACCGCGCCCTCCTACACCGTCTCGGCGTACCGCATGGGCTGGTACGGCGGCGCCCGGGCCCGCCTGGTCTGGCGGTCGGGGGCGCTGCCGGGGCTGCGCCAGCCCCCGGCGGCGGTCGAACCGGCGACCCGGATGGCGTACGCGCCGTGGCAGCGGACCGCGGTGCTGGACACGTCCGGCTGGCCCGAGGGTGCCTACCTGCTGCGCCTGGACGCCGGTCGGGGGACGGGGCAGCGCTTCGTACCCGTCACCGTGCGCAGCGCCGTCGCCGCCGGCCGGACCGTGCTGGTGAACGCGGTCGCGACCTGGCAGGCGTACAACCGGTGGGGAGGCGCCGACCTCTACAAGGGGGCCGACGGCAGGAAGTCCTCGCGGTCGCTGCGGGTCACGTTCGACCGGCCGTACGAGAACCGGCAGGGGGCCGGCCAGTTCCTCGTCTTCGAGGCCCCCTTGGTCGCGCTCGCCGAGCGCCTGGGGCTCCCGCTCGCCTACGCCACGGGGCCGGACGTCGCCCGAGAGCCGCAGCTCCTGTGCGGCGCGGCGGCGGTGGTCTCGCCGGGGCACGACGAGTACTGGAGCCCGGAGCAGCGCGGCCGGGTCGGCGCGGCACGCGACGCGGGCACGAACCTGGCCGTGCTGGGCGCCAACTGCTGCTACCGGCGCGTGCGTTTCGAACCCTCCGGGGTGGGCGCCGACCGGATCGTGGTCTGCTACAAGGACGACTACGCGCAGGACCCCGGCTACCGCCGCGGCCTTCCCCCGACGAACGACTTCCGGCGGCCGCCCCTGGCCGAACCGGAGAGTTCGCTGCTCGGCGTGATCTACGACGGCTATCCCGTGGACGCCCCGTACGTGGTGACCGACCCGGACCACTGGCTGCTGAGGGGAACCGGCGCGCGGCTCGGCGACTCCTTCCCGCACCTGGTGGGAGTGGAGTACGACCGGGTGAACACCGCGTACCCCACTCCGCGGCCGATCGAGGTCCTCGCGCACTCGCCGGTGGTGTGCAAGGGCCGCCGCTCGTACGCCGACACGGCGTACTTCTCGCTGCCGGGCGGCGCGGGGGTGTTCGCCACGGGCACGATGCGCTGGGTCGAGGCCCTCGACGCGGACGAGCCCGGCCGCGGGCGGAAGAACCACGGCCTGGACGCGCGCACGGCGCGGTTCACACGCGCCGTCACGACGAACGTGCTGCGGGCGTTCGCGCGGGGGCCGGCGGGCCGCACCGCGCCGGCCGTCGACGATCCGGCCGCCTACGATCCAGCCGCCTACGACGGTCCTCCTGCGAGGACTTCGGGCGCATAGCCGCGTGGCGCGCGTCGCGGACGTCGTGCGCTTCGCGGACGCCGTGGACGTCGTGGACGTCGTGGACGTCGTGGACGTCGAGCGCGTCGTGGACGTCGTGGGTGCGGCCAGCCGGTAGCTTCTGCACCCTGACGCCGATTTCTCCTGAATTCGGGGGCCTTGCCATGAATCGTTCCGCCGTCGTCCTCTCCCTGCTGGCCACCCTCGCCTCCGGTTCCTTCCTGGGCACGGGCCAGACGCTCCCGGCGGCGGCCGGCCCGCCCGGCGGCGGCGACGGCCGCGGCACCAACATCCTCGTGGTCGGCATCGACAGCCGCAGCGGGCTCTCGGCCGCCGAGAAGCGCCGGCTGCACGTGGGCGGCAAGGGGTGCAACTGCACCGACGTGATGATGCTGGTGCACCTCTCCCGGGACCGGCGCCGGGCGAGCATCGTCTCCGTCCCGCGGGACTCGTACGTCGAGTACGCCGGCATCAGCCCGGCCCGGCGCGGCAAGATCAACGGGGCGTACGCGCTCGGTGGCGCCGCGGAGACGGTGCGCACCGTCGAGAAGGCCACCGGCCTGCACGTCGACCACTACCTGGAGACCGGATTCACCGGCTTCGAGCAGGCGGTGGACAACCTCGGCGGCGCCACCGTGTGCACGGACAAGCCGCTCAAGGACGAGAACTCCGGCCTGGACATCGCCGCGGGCACCCACCGCACCGACGGCAACCAGACCCTGCGCTACGTCCGGGCGCGCCACATCGACCGGCCGGGGGACCTCGGCCGGGTCCGCCGCCAACAGCGCACGGTGGCCGACCTGTTGGCGCGGCTCAGGGCCGAGGGAGCCCTGTCGGGGCCGTTCGGTGCGGCCCGTACGGCCCGCGAGCTGCTGAAGTCCGTGCGGACCGACGCGAACACGGGCCTGGACGACCTGGTCCGGATCGGCCGGGCCCTCGGCCGGCTGTCCGGCGAGCGGGTCGAGTTCGCCACCGTCCCGATCGCGGTCTTCGACCACCGCGTGCCCGGTGTCGGCTCCACCCTGCTATGGGACCCGGCCCGGTCCGCCGCGCTGTGGGAGGCCCTGCGCGAGGACCGCCCGATCACCGGCGACACCCGCATCCAGCCGGTTCCGCAGACCCCGGCCCGGACCAACCCCGCCGGCATCGCCGTCCGCGTCGACGACGCGGCGGTCGCCGCGGCCCTGCGCCGCAACGGCTTCGTCGTCACCGACACCTCGCCGTCCGCCCCGTCCGTACGCCCCGACGGCCCGCCCGTCATCCGCTACGCCGCCGGCCGGGAGGACGACGCGGCCACCCTCGCGGCGGCGCTCCCCGGCTCCCGGCTGCAGGTCGTGGCGGGGCAGCCCAGGCACTTCGAGGTCGCCGTCGGGACCCGGCCCGTGACGGTCAGGACCGTCACCTACGACCGGAACACCGCCGAGGGAGCCCCGGTGACCTCGGACCGGCTCAGCTGCGCCGGCGCCCGGCACCACCAGGCCGCGCCGCAGCGCTGGTAGAGCCTGCCTGCCGTCACCGTCCCGTCGTCGCCCGCGCCCACGGGGCGAAGGCGTTGTCCACGGAGCGCACGGCGCCGCGCAGCTCCGGGAAGTGGCGCAGCAGCACGGTGGTCATGGTGGTGTTCTCGATCCAGTCCAGGCCCGTCTGCGTGTACACCTGGGGCGTGTAGTCGGTGGTCAGGAACCGGTCGCTGTTGAGGCGGCGGGACGCCATCAGGACGAAGATCCGGAAGGCCGTGTCGCTGAAGGCGAAGCCCTCGGGGCGGGGCTCGGCGTACAGGCCGACCATCAGGTCGACGCGTTCGATGTCGCCGCCGTACGTCCGGCGCAGCTCCTCCGCCCAGACGGGGTTGTCCGTGAGGGTTTCGAAGTCCTCGGCGGGCTTGAGGTGGAGCTGGCGCCGGAACTCGTTGTAGCGCGGCACCCCCAGCTCCCTGATCCGCAGCACGTCGACGGCCGCCAGGTCCATCAGCTTGCCGTCCGGGCGCTCGAACTCCTGGAGGAACTTCGGGTAGTTGTGCAGGGTGACGAGTCCGGGGTGGGAGGTGCCGAAGGAGTAGAACAGGTCCGTGAGGCCGTGCTTGCCGTGGATCTCGTAGGCGTGGGGTCCGGTCAGTTCCGCGAACGTCGCCTCCTGGAGCAGCGAGTCGTCCACGGCCGAGCGGAAGCTCCACTGGTCGGGCACGAGGGGGTGCATCCGGTAGACGGCCACGAACTCCTCGGTGAGCGCGTACGGGACGCCGAAGTGGTCGGGCCGGCCGCCGACGATGCCGCTGAGCACCTCGTTCCGGCTGATCCGGCCCAGGAACCGGTGCACGCGCCGGCCCAGCAGCCCGTACCAGTTGGCGTGCATGGCGGTCACGGTGGTGGGGTGGCTGATGACGGCCGGGGTCCACTCGACGGTGTGGATCTTCGCGATGAGCGCCGCGTTGATCAGCCGCGCCCGCTGGAAGAGCTGCTCGTCCGACCAGGTGGGGAACTCCTGGGACAGCCGGTCGCAGATGGCGTTGTGCTCCAGGACGAACAGGTGGTGCATCATCAGCAGTCCCACCCAGAAGCCCGGGACGTTCGCGGGGTCCTGCTGCGGATCGTCCGGGAACAGCGAGCCGCCGTTGCGGGGGACCTTCAGCTTGCCGTTCTCGCCCGAGCGGAGCTGCCGCTGGGTCGCCAGGTCGCTGCCGTAGAGCTGGGAGGCGTCCCACCAGTGCGAGTGCTCGTTGATGTACGTCGGCGGCAGGCCGTCGCCGCCGGCCGGGCGGGTGGTGTCGGGCAGGGTCCGGGGCACGACCATCGGGCGGTCCGGCCAGGGGTCGTCGGGCGTCAGCTCGATCCGCCAGGGGTTGTCGATGGCGCCCTGCCCGTGGCTGACCCAGTCGCGGATCATGAACTGCAGCCAGGAGGCGACCAGGGCGTTGACGGAGCCGGCCGGGACGAACTCGTGGCGCGTCAGCAGGGCCCGGCTGACCTCGCGGGGGCTGGGCGAGAGCAGCTGCGGCAGGGGCTCGGGGTAGGTCTGCTCCGCGGGGACGTTGCGGCCGAAGCGGGAGCGGGCCATGCCCATACGGGGCTGGTCCAGGTCGTTGTACGAACCGTCCGCGGTGCGCTCGGTGAGGTGCCGCGTGGCGGGCGGCTCGATGTCGGGCGCGCCCTGCGTGGGGTAGGTGCCGGTGTCGAAGAGGTTCTTGCGGCGCAGGTTGCCCCGGACGCCCATGAGCGTGGCCAGGCCGAGCGGGGTCGGCAGGTTCTGCCAGCCGACCTTGCGGTCGACGGCCAGCGCGAGGTCGTTGTACAGGCGCAGGAACGGGGAGGCGGTGCCGCGGGCGCGCTGCCGGGCGGCCTTGCCGGGGGCGGAGCCATGGGGGTCTTTGCGCATCGTCGCAATCCTTTCCGGGAATCACGGGAATCACGGGAATCGCGGGATCGCGGAATCACGGGATCACGGGAATCCCTTCCGGCGTCCGGTCGGCCGGCGGTCCGCCCCGGCCACCTGCGGGGGCCGTGCGGCGTCGTGGGTGGCGGTGCGGGAACGGTCAGGAACGGCCTCGGGGCGCCCCTCCCGGCAGCTGCGCCAGGAGCGAGAGGGCGACATTGACCGTCGAGATCGTGGTGGTGGTCATCGCCGCACGCGGCGGGAGCAGGCCCTGCCGGCCGGCCGCGGCCGCCGACAGCGCGTCACTCGCGTGGATGAGCGTGCCGATGCGCAGTGCCTGGGCGATCCTGTCGGCGTCCTTGAGGAGCAGCAGTTCCGCGCCGATGAACACGGTTCGCACACCGAACATGCGCAGGACGTGGATGAGACCGGGCTGGTTCTCGTCCGCCCCCAGCCGGCGGGCCACCACCTGCGGGACGGCCAACGCCGCCACACCGTTCACCAGCCGGATCCCAGCCAGGCTGTAGCGCGCGAGGGAGCGCGGGTCCATGGCCAGACCCCTTCCAAGGGGGAGATCTCGTACTACATATGACGATAGTCGACGCCGGGAGGGCTCGCACTGCACCGCTGTCTGCGATACGCCGTTCGGGGCGCCGTGCCGCGCTCACCGCCCGGCGTCCGTCCGGGTGCCCTCGCAGAGGTAGCGCAGGGCGCGCAGACCCGGCAGGAAGAAGTAGGCACCGCCCTGGACGTACACGAACTGCGGCAGGTCGAGGTAGCGGGTGCGGACCGGCCTGGCCTGGGCGGTGAAGGTCGAACGGTGGTCCTGGCGGGCCCCGGCGACGGGGTCGGGGCCGTCGTAAAGACCGTTGAAATGGGGATTGTTGAGCCAGGTGTGCTGGACGAACTCGAACTGGCGGGAGATGTTGGCGTTGAGGCAGAGGAAGTGCAGTCCGCTGCCGCTCGTGCTGTTCTGGCTGTCCGGGCTGTCCGGGCTGTTCTGGCTGTCCGGGCCGCCCGCCGCGGTGTCGCCGGCCCGGCCGTACGCGCCGCTGCCCGGCCCGTAGGCGCGGCCGCGGCGCAGGATCCGGTGGCGTCTGCCGATCGCGACCGACCGGGCCGAGCCCGGATCGGGGTCCAGCGAGTCCCGTGGGTTGGCGCGGCGGACGTGGGCGCCGAGCGGGCAGCTCAGGCCCTCCGGGTCGGTGGCGAAGTAGCCGAAGTCGTTGTCGGAGGCCAGGCCGGGGTCGTCCTGGTGCGGCGCGCGCACGAGTGGTGCGCCGCTGGGCCAGCGTCCCATCATGCGGGCCGCGAGCGCCCCGGCCGCCTGCGGGTCGGCGGTGCCGTCGGGGTGCCGTGTCGCGTCCTGCAGGTACTGCCGGAAGCCGTCGAGGTCCTGGCGGAACTGCCGGAAGACCAGGTAGCTGCCGTTGCGCCCGAAGTCGGCGCCGGGGCCGTCGTAGGGGCGGGGGTCGTCGTAGAGGCGGGGGCCGTCATGGGCGCGCGGCAGCAGGCCGGCGGCGTCGTACGAGGCCGGCAGCAGCGGCCGTTCCGTCAGCAGGCCGTACTCGTTGGGGTAGCCGAGCACGAACTCGCCCGCCTTGACGACCTCGTCGCCGCCGGCCGCCCTGGAGGCCTTGGACAGGCCCTCCAGGAGCGGCTGGGAGATGCCGTCGCGGAAGCCGAAGGGCTCGCGGTCGGTCAGCTCGGCCGTTCCGAGGCGGGCGATCTCGGTGAGGCCGTCCGCGCCGAGGGCGTCCCGGCGCACCTGCGCCTCCAGTGCTTCCAGCCGCGGCTCGTCCCGGGCGTAGAGCAGCGCGAGGACGTGGACGGGCGGGGTTCCGGGTCCGCCCCAGAGCCAGTGCCGGGGGTCGTTCTCCCCGACGTCGCCGAGGAGCCGGGAGCGGTCGGGGTCGGCCATGCCGGTGACGAACTCCTGGGAGAACCCGCTGATTTCCGGGGTGTCCAGGCCCAGGCGCCGCAGGCCGTCCGAGGTGAAGGCGAGGTTCAGCGCCGTCTCCGGCGGCTCCGCGCGGCCGTTCGCCACCTGCCGCGCGAGCCGCCCCAGGGCGGACCGGGCGGCGGCGTGGCCGGTGATCGTCAGCAGGAGGAAGCAGGCCGACGTCAGGCCGCTGTACCCGCGGGCGAGGAGGCCCTGGATGTCGTCCAGTTCCAGGGGCGGGGATGCGGGTGCGGGATCGGGTCCGGGTGCTGCTGCCATCACGTCACGCCCTCCTCCGGCCGCGCCGCGCTAGAACAGGGCGAGCCAGGCCTGGGTCTCGGCCGGCCCCAGTTCTGCGAAGAGGCCCGCGCGGATACGGGCATTGGTGTCGATGTTGTGCGTGGTCAGCGTGTCGTACGCCGAGTACCACACCTCGGTCGGCACCTGGTGGCAGCGCAGGTAGGACTTGAAGGCCTGCTCGTCCTCGGCGCCGTCGCGGACCAGCCACCGGGTGCGCGGATAGCCGTGGCCGTTGCTGAAGACGGCGTTCAGGCCCCAGGCCACCTTGTCGATGAAGTCGTCCATGTAGCTCTCTAGGCTGCCGTCGTAGTTGCTCGCGAAGAGCACGCGCCGTTTGTCGTCGATGAACAGCCAGCGGGCGAAGTGGATCGTCTTGACGCCGGCCAGGTCGCCCCGGTGGAACAGGTGGCGGACCCCGTAGTCGACGGCGAACAGGATCCCGGTCAGCGTCGACCGCCGAAACCGCCCGGGCTTGACGAAGCCGACCGCGGTGAAGGGGTTCTGGGCGGCGAAGTCCTCGCAGGCGGCGAGCCTGGCCACGTGCTCCCGGTCGGGGCGTTCCCGGCTGGGTACGTCGCGCCGCTCGTGCCACCGCAGCAGCACCGCCCAGACCGGCAGGGCGAAGGCGGCGACCGGCAGCAGCGCCAGCCCGGCCAGGGGCACCGCGACCCGGTGCACGGCCTGCCGGATCCGCCACCGCAGTCGGGGCCGGGCGGCGGGCTCACGCGCCCAGGCCAGGTCGGCGCGGCCGGTGACGAACCGCTGGATGCCGGCCCGTACCGCCGCGGGGTCCTGAGGTGCGCGGGCGGTGCGTTCGTCGAGGTACGTCTCGATCGCCTCGCGCAGCCGGGCCTCCTGGAGGATCTGCTCCAGGCCCCGGCCGACGGTGTTGACGTAGAAGGCGGCGCTGGGGACGCAGTGCTCTCGCAGCCATGCGACGCGAGCCGCCTCCGGGGCGCCGTCCGCGGGATACCCCTCGCAGGCCCCGAAGACCTCCCCCAGGCCGCTGCCGGCCTTGCGGACCAGGTCGGCCAGGTGCGCGTCGAGCGGGGCGTCCACCTCGCTCATCCAGACGATGCTCGCCGGGACCGCCTCTCCCGCGAGGTCGGTCCCGCCGGGCACCAGCACCAGTCGTGCGAAGTGGACCCCGGCCAGCTCGGAGAACGGGACGACCTCGCCCGCGCTCCCCTTGGGTCCGGCCTCGGACAGGCGGCGCTGCACGTCGGCGACCCGGTCGGCGGGTACGACGGCCCGGACGGTCACGGCCACCTGGTGGGAGGACGTGGCCGGCGCGGCACGTGAGGCCGGCGCACCCGGTGAGCGGTCCGAGGGCGCCGGCGGGAACGAACTCCGAAAGCTCAAGCTGAAGTTCAGGACCTTGTGCCGGCCCCAGTAGACGATGCCGAGGTAGAGACCGGGAGCGACCTCCCGGATCTCGTCGCGGATCCGCCGCGCCAGGAACGACGTCCGGGAGTAGTCCAGTACCGTGCATTCCTTGTCGTCGAACCAGCTCGGGCCGCGGTAGACCTTCGCCCGGATCGCGGCCACGCCGAACGGCGTGACCCGGTTGAGGAGTTCACCGCCGCCGGGGTCGAAGACCTTGCCCTGCCAGGCGACGGCGCGCGCGAGCCGCGCGGCCGCGCCCGACAGCCTGGCGCCGCGCGCCAGCAGGACGGTGCCGCGCCCCTCGCCCGTGGGTATCCCACCGGCGGGACTGCTGCGGAAGAGCTGGTCGAGGGCCGGCCGTGACAGGGTCAGCAGCGCAGCCGCGTCCACCCTCGTGTCATGGCTCATCACGTACCTCCGTGGGCCATGGCACCATCGTATTTCAGCCCGTATGTCCCGGCATGTCGTGTCCCGGCGTCCTGGGGCGGGTGCGGTCCGGCCTGCCGGCGGGGCGGTCGGGCCTGCCGGCGGGGCGGTCAGGCGTACCGGGCGGCCGCCTCGGCGAACGGCTGGGCGTGCGCGGGCAGTTCCGCACACAGCGCGACCCAGGAGCCGTCGGCGAACCACAGGTCCATGCGGCCCTTCTGCAGGACCCCCTTGGGCTGGGCGCGCAGCGCGGTGACCGCCGTACGGGGCGCCTCCCAGTACAGCCTGAACTCCTTGGCCGACTGCCACAGCGGCGAGGCGTCGCGGA
This sequence comes from Streptomyces bambusae, assembly GCF_019400985.1. Lineage (GTDB taxonomy): Bacteria > Actinomycetota > Actinomycetes > Streptomycetales > Streptomycetaceae > Streptomyces > Streptomyces bambusae_A. Next base: position 17,487 of record NZ_WTFF01000072.1, on the reverse strand, counting down.
CGGCGAACCAGCGACGGTCGGTCACCACCAGGACGTCACCGGACCAGCCCCGGGTGCCGGCCCGCCGGATCACGTAGTCCCCGGCGGTGCTCTGCCAGCCGCCTTCCATGCCCGGGCCGTGCACAAGCCGGGCGGCCGCCTCGTCCAGCATGTCGGGGGCCCGGTCCACGGCGTCGGCCGCGGCCGCCGGCCGGGACCGCTGCGGGTCGAGCACCCGGGACCGCGCCAGCCGCCTCAGCCGCCCGGGCAGCATCTCCTCGACCCTGCGGACCAGCGCCGGGGGTTCGGCCAGGGTCACCAGGTGCGCGGGAGGGGTGGGCACACCCGGTGCCGGCTCGACGGGGCAGACGGCGATCAGCCGCTCCCCGGAGTGCAGGAACGGCTGGACCTGATCGCGTGTCTCCCGGTGCAACGGGGTGCTCCCCTTCGTCGTCACGGAGGCGAGTGCCCCCTGTCGTGCGGCCCGGTCAGGGCCCCGAACAGGAATTCTCGCCGATGCGCAGAGAAGATGATCATCGGGGTCGGGGCCGCCGCCGGCCCGTTCCCGTCACTCGCCCGACAGGCCTCCCGGCCCGTGGGCCGGGAGGTGCGGGCGGCGGGGGCCGCCGCCCGCACCGGGTGGGGTCAGCGGGTCAGGATCCGGTCCGTCACCGCCGCGGGTACCGGGGCCAGGCCGGCGGGGCGGGCGGTGAAGGTGCCCCGGCCCTGGGTACGGCCGCGCAGCCGGGACGCGTACCCGAACAGCTCGGCCAGCGGGACCACGGCGGTGACCGCGGTCGTGCCGGATCGGCTCGTGGAGCCGGCCACCCGGCCGCGGCGGGCGGCGAGGTCGCCGAGCACCGCGCCGACCGCCTCGTCGGGGACCGTCACCACGACGTCGGCCACCGGTTCCAGCAGCCCCATCGTGCTCGCCCGCAGGGCGGCCCGCAGCGCGGCCCTGCCCGCCGTGCGGAACGCCAGCTCCGAGGAGTCGTTGGCGTGGGTCGCGCCGTCGGTGAGCGTGACCCGCAGGCCGGTGACGGGGTGGCCGCCGAGCGGCCCGTCCACGAGGGCGTCCCGGCAGCCGGCCTCCACGGCCCGCACGTACTCCTGCGGTACCCGGCCGCCGACGACCGTGGAACGGAACTCGAACACCGTTCCCGTCGTCGCCCGCTCCTCACCCCCGTGTCCTCCTTCCGATGGTTCGACCGGTTCGACTGGTTCGACTGGTTCGACGTCGATGACGACATGGGCGAACTGCCCCGCGCCGCCGTCCTGTTTGACGTGCCGGTGCACCAGGCCCGCCACTCCGCTCAGCACCGTTTCGCGGTACGACACCTGCGGCCGCCCGACGACGACGTCCAGCCCCTGGTCGCGGCGGATCTTCTCCACCGCGACCTCCAGGTGGAGTTCACCCATCCCGGACAGCACGGTCTGACCGGTCTCGGCGTCGCTGCGCACGACGAGCGAGGGGTCCTCCTCGACGAGGCGGGCCAGCGCGGCCGCGAGCCGCCCGGTGTCGGTGCTGCGGCGCGCCTCGACCGCCACCGACACCACCGGCTCGGCGGTGCCGGGCGGTTCGAGGAGCAGCGGTGCGTGCGGAGCGCACAGCGTCGTGCCGGCCCGTGCCGTCTTCGGCCCCACCACGGCGACGATGTCGCCGGCCGGGGCCTCGTCCAGCTCGGTGTGGCGGTCCGCCTGTACGCGCAGGATCCGCGCGACGCGCTCCGTCCGGCCCGTACCGGCGTCCAGCACCGTGTCCCCCTTCCGCAGGGTTCCGGAGTAGACGCGCAGGTAGGTGAGCCGGCCGGTCGCCGTGACGGCCACCTTGAAGGCCAGGGCCGCCACGGGCTGCGCCGGGTCCGGGGCGCGCTCCTGCTCGCCGCCGCCCGCCGAACTCCCCCGCACGGCGGGCATGTCGGCGGGCGAGGGCAGGTAGGCCACCACGGCGTCCAGGAGCGGCTCGACACCGCGGTTGCGGTAGGCCGAGCCGCACAGCACCACCGTGCCCGTGCCGTCGAGGGTCACCTCGCGCAGGGCGAGCGCGAGGCTGTCGTCGGTGAGCGCCCCGGTGGCGCAGAACTCCTCCAGGGCGGCCGGGTGGAGTTCGGCGGCCGTCTCCTCCAGCAGGCGCCGGCGCCGCTCCGCCTCGCCGCGCAGCCCGTCGGGGATCGCGCCCTTCTCGTACCCGGTGGAGTCCGCGGGCCAGAGCAGGGCGCGCATCCGTACCAGGTCGACGACGCCGGTGAAGCCGTCCTCGTGGCCGATCGGCAGCTGCGCCACGAGGGGCACGGCGCCGAGCCGCTCACGCAGGGAGGCGACGGCCGTGTCGAGGTCGGCGCCCGCCCGGTCGAGCTTGTTGACGAACGCGATCCGCGGGACGCCGTACCGGTCGGCCTGCCGCCACACGGACTCGCTCTGCGGTTCGACGCCGGCGACGGCGTCGAAGACGGCGACCGCGCCGTCGAGGACGCGCAGGGAGCGCTCCACCTCGTCGGCGAAGTCGACGTGGCCCGGTGTGTCGATCAGGTTGATCCGGTGGCCGTCCCAGGAGCAGCTGACCGCCGCGGCGAAGATGGTGATGCCGCGGTCGCGCTCCTGGGTGTCGAAGTCGGTGACGGTGGTGCCCTCGTGGACCTCACCGCGCTTGTGCACCGCGCCGGTGGCGAACAGGATCCGCTCGGTGACCGTGGTCTTGCCGGCGTCCACGTGGGCGAGGATGCCGAGGTTGCGGACGGCGGTGAGGGAGGGACTGGAGAGGGAGGGACGGGAGAGGGGGGTGGCGAGGGTTCGCCGGCTGGTGCGCATGGCCCGGGCCTTTCGGATCTTCGAGGAAATCAGGGCTGCGCGATTCCCGGACGGGGCGTGCCGGCATGCCGGCGTGAGCGGGTGGCGGCGTGGGCCGCCGGACGGGCTCAGCGGGTGGTCGTCGCGGGCATACGGTGCCGGCCGCGCAGCGGGCACCGCGCGGTACGGGACACCGGGATCACGTCGAACCGGGCCGGGGGAACGAAGGCGGTGGTGCGCTGACGGCACATGACCTGTTCCCCTCTCTGTGCTCTCGCGGACGACGTACCGCCGCAGTGGGGCGGCGTCGCGAGTGAGTGTAGGCAGCGGGAGCGGGGCGGGGCACGGGATTTAACGCCCGTGGCGGGGCGGGCCGTTGCCGGCGGGGACCCGGCGGGGTCACTCCAGCACGAGGTCGGCCCGTGAGCGGCCGGGGGCGACGAGGCGGGCGTTGGCCTCGTCCGAGCGGGCCACCCACTCCGTCGCACGGTCGGGGTCCTTGCCGTGGCGCACGTGCCGGTCGGTCAGCCGGCGTACCCGCAGGGCGTCGTCGGGGGCGAGGAACCAGGCCTCGTCGAGCAGGGGCGCGACCGCGGCCCACTCCCCCGCCCCGTGCAGGAGGTAGTTGCCCTCGGTGATCACCAGGGGGACACGGGGGTGGACCGGGATGCTCCCGGCCACCGGCTCCTCCAGCGAGCGGTCGAAGGCCGGCGCGTAGACGGTGTCCACGCCGGCCTCCCGCAGCCGGCGCAGCAGGACCGCGTACCCGACCGCGTCGAAGGTGTCCGGGGCGCCCTTGCGGTCCGCCCGGCCCAGGCGGACCAGTTCGGCCTGGGCCAGGTGGAAGCCGTCCATGGGGACGACGACGGCCAGCTCCGGCCCCAGCGCGGCGGCCAGCCGGGCTGCCAGGGTGGACTTGCCGGCTCCCGGCGGCCCGGCGATCCCGAGGATGCGCCGGCCGCCGGCCGTGGCGAGGGCCCGGGCCCGTCGTTCCAGCTCTGCGAGGTCCATGCCGCCATCCTGCCCGATCGGCGCGCCCGCCTCCACGGCCCCGCATGCGGTCGCGCCGGGCCGGTCGTACGGGGGCGCGTACGAAGGGGCATGTCGTACGAAGGGCCCGGGCCGGCGAGTGCCGTGGCCGGAAAAGTTGCCGGTCCGCGGCGTCCGGTGCATGGGGTCTCCCCAGGCCCGCAGGGCCTGGGGGACGCATCGCAAGGCGGCGGGCCGCAGCTCGTACGTGCCGTACTCGCGCGGTTCGGCAACGCAGCGAGGTGCCGTGCTTGGGGGCACTCCCCCGGACTCCGTCCGGGGCCCCCACCCAGCGGTAGCTGGGGGAGCGTCGTGGGGCGGTGAACCTTGCCGGTCAGGCGCTAGCCGATCTCCACCACGCGGGCCCAGTCCGGCGGTGTGTCCGGCTCGTAGTCGGGGTCGTCCTCGTACTGCGGGCGGCGGGCGTGCTGCCGGGGGAAGAGGCCCACCACCGTCCGGCACGGCGGGCGCCGGTCCGGCCAGGGGGTCTGGCCGTCGGTGAGGGCCACCACGACGTCCGGGCGGGGCCGGGCCCGCAGCGCGGCGGTGAAGCCGGAGCGCAGGTCCGTACCGCCGCCGCCCACCAGCGGGATCCCCTCGGCCCGGCACAGCGGGTGCACGACCCGGGCCGCGGCGTCGCACGTCAGCACGGTGACCAGGTCGCGGCGGCCGCCCACGGACCGGGTGATCGCGGCGACCTCCAGGAGCGCGCTGCCCAGTTCGGCGTCGCTGACCGAACCGGAGGTGTCGATGACCACGGAGACCCGCGGCGGCCTGCGCCGCAGACTCGGCAGGACGGCGCCGGGCACCGCGGCCGAGCGGCGGGACGGCCGGCCGTAGGTGTAGTCCTGGCCGGCGCCGGGCCCGGTGGCCGCCGAGCGGATCGCCGCGCCGAGCAGTTCCCGCCAGGGCTGCGGCGGGTGGAAGGCGTCCTCGGCCCACCGCTGCCAGCCCTCCGGGCTGTCTCCCGGACGGGCCTTGATCCCTTCCGCCACCCGGAACCGGACCGCGTCGCGCTCCTGCGCGCTGAGGCCGTGCGCGCCGTCCGGTCCGAGGTCCCACGCGCGTTCCAGCCCGTCGGCGCCGCTGCCGCAGTCCAGCCAGACGATGTCCTGGGTGAGCGGGCCGAGCCGGAACTGCCGCAGGTAGTCCTCCATGAGCTGGCCGGAGTGCAGTTTCAGCAGGCTCGGTACGACGGCGCCCTCGGGCCGGACCAGTCCGTCGCCGAACGCGTCGTCGTTGATCTCGCAGTCGGCGGCGATGTTCATCCGCAGCCGCTCCCCCGGCCCGGTCAACCCGCGTTGCCGCGCCACGCGTTCGCTGCGCCCGTGGTGGTCGCGCAGCAGGTGCGAGACCTCGTGCACCCAGACGGCGGCCAGTTCCTCCTCCGGCGTGCGCTCCACGAACCCCGGCGAGACGTAGCACCGCCAGTGCCGGTCGACGGCCATCGTCGGCACCCGTGGCGACTCCACGACGTGCAGGGCGAACAGCGCGGTCGCCAGGTACGGCCGGGCCCGTGCGGCCTGCAGCCGGGCGGCGTAGAGCTTGTCGAGGTCCAGTGCCCCGGGTGTCCCCGGTGCCCGGGTGTTCATCGGCCCGCGCGGGCGGCCGACGGGACCCGGGCCGCCGCCTGGTCGGCCCGCCGGGACAGGCTCACCACTCCGGCGAGCCGCTCGATCGCCTCCGGAACGTCCCAGTCGTCGCGGCGCAGCGCGGCGAGGGTGGTGGCGGGGACGACGACCAGGTCGGGGGCTCCGGTCTCCAGGGCGCCGACCAGGAGGGTCCAGGCCGCGTCCCAGCGGGTCTTCTCCGGCCGCTTGCGCACCGCCGCGACCACGGCGTCGAGCACCGCCTGGCGCAGGTCGCCGCGCTCGGGCAGGACGGCGGCCGCCGGGTCGGCGAGCAGGACCTCGGGGTCGGGGAGGTCCATCCGGTCCAGGCTCGCCAGCAGTTCCAGCCCCGGCCCGTCCCCCACGGTGCCCCGGACCAGCAGGGACAGGACGTCCCGGGAGGAACCGGCCGCGGTGGCGAAGGCGATCAGCCGCAGGGTCATCTCCCAGCTGCGGGGGGACGGCCAGGCGCCGCCACTGGGGGTCCCCCCGGACGGAGTCTGGGGGAGGGTCTCGTTGCTCGGCAGCCGGTGCACCAGGGCGGGGCGCGCGGACAGCAGCCCGCAGACCGCGCGGCGGGCGAGGTCCACGGCCTCCGGCAGCCTCGCCGCATCGAGCCGGGGCAGGGTCGCCCGGGGCCACGTCCCGCCGAGGCCGCGTACGACGACGTCCTGGTCGTGGATCCACTGGAGGTGGACGAACCGGTTGGCGAGCGGCGCGCTCAGCTCCCAGCCGTCGGCCGCCGAGGACCGGGGGTTGGCCGCGGCCACGATCCGTACGTCGGGCGGCAGTTGCAGGGCGCCGACACGGCGTTCGAGCACGAGGCGGAGCAGGGCGGCCTGGACGGCCGGCGGCGCGGTGGAGAGCTCGTCCAGGAACAGCAGTCCCCGGCCGGCCCGTACCAGGCGTACGGCCCAGTCCGGCGGGGCCATCGGGACGCCCTGGACGGCGGGATCGTCGCCGATGACGGGCAGGCCGGAGAAGTCGGAGGGCTCGTGCACGCTGGCGATCACCGTGGTCAGCGGCAGGTCCAGGTTCTCGGCGAGCTGGGTCAGGGCCGCGGTCTTGCCGATGCCGGGCTCACCCCACAGCAGGACGGGCAGGTCGGCGGCCACGGCCAGGGTGAGGGCCTCCAGCTGCATGTCGGGGCGAGGTTCGGTGGTGGTGTCGCGGAGCAGGGCCAGCAGCTCCCCGGCGATGTCGAGCTGGGAAGCGGGCGCGGGACCGGAGGCAGGGCCGTCGACGAGGCCGGTCCCGGTGAACGGGGCGTACGTGGGCACGGCAGAAGGCATGGCAGAAGGCATGGGTGATCACCTGTGGGGTCGTCGGTGGCGCGAGTGCGGAGCTCGCGCAGGAGGTCGAGCGGGGAATCGATCGAGAGGTCGAGTGAGAAGCCGAACGGGAGGCCGGGTGAGAGGCCGGGTGAGAAGGCGAGTCGGAGGTGACGGCCGGGCGGGGAGCCTGAAGCCCCCGGGCGTCAGCGGAGGTCGGCGTGGCGCGGGCGCGAACGACGGTCGGGCGGACGGCTTCTGGGCCCGACGTAGCCGGTGACGGGGCTGCAGCCCTGTCCGGGCCCGAGCAGGCCGGAGCGGAAGAGGCCGTAGGTGACGCGCCGCCCGGCAGCCGCCTCCAGCTCGTCCCGCAACGCGCCGTCGCGCAGCACCGCGTCGGGGCCCAGCAGGCCCTCGACGACGGCCAGCGCTCCGGCGGTGTCGCCGTGGACCAGGCGTTCGCGGATGCCGGAGAGGGACTGCGGGCGGCGGTGGGCCTCGTCGATGGCGCGCAGGCACGGGAGCGGTGTGCCGGTCAGCGCCACCAGCAGCTCCTCGCGGCGGAGTTCGTCCGGACCGTGGTCCAGCGCCGTCAGCACCCCGTCGACCAGGGCGATACGGTGCCGGTCGCCCCGGCAGTCCACGAACCGGGGTGCTCCCGCCGGATCCGTGGCGGGAGCGGGTCCGGCCGGCACGTGACCGGGTACGAGCGCCGCGGCGACGAGCGGGTGGAGCCGGTCGGGCCCGATCAGGCCCGCCCGGAGCAGCTCCAGGTCGGGCAGCACCCAGGTCGCCGGGTCGGGGAGGACCGGCAGCGCGGGACCCCCCTCGTCGGCGGGGGCGGCCGCAGTGTGCAGCTCGGGCGGCCGGGTGCCGTCCGGGTCCGTGACCAGGTCGAGGACGAGCCGGTGCCGGCCGCCGAGGCGCACCTCGACGGCTCCGCCGCGCCGTCCTTCGGCGCGGAGCAGGAGCTCAGCCTCCGCCGCCCACCGGTCCACGGCGCAGGGGAGCCCCCCGGGCGCCGTTGCCGGCAGCCCCGGGACCGGGCCGTACGGGTCCTGGCCGGGCGGGTCCTGGCCGGGCGGGTCCTGGCCGGGCGGGTCCTGGCCGGGCGGCCGGTCGGCCCCCGAGCGGATCCGCAGGTCACCGGCCCTGCGGGCGTCCCAGAGGTGGCGGTGCAGGTCGAAGCGGAACCGCCGGCTGGGATGCGGATGCGGATGGCTCCGGGCGGCGGTCCCGGTCCGGGAGCCGTCCCACAGCGCGAGGCTGATCCGCTGGCCGCCGTCCGCCCAGGCGGGCGGGGTCCGGACCACGAGGTGCACCGGGTCCCCGCCGTCCCGCCCCGCGCCGTCGTACCGCGCCAGGGCGATGGTGAGGCCCGGGCGCAGCAGTCCGTCGGGGGCGATCCTGGGCAGGTGCCAGCGCAGCAGGTCGGGTGCGAGGTGGCGGAGGTCCGCCCGTACCCGGGCGGCGAGTTCCCGGCCGTGGGTGCGGGCCAGCACGCCCAGCCGCAGGTCTACGTCGATGCCCGCGGCGGCGCACGCCCCGGCCCAGTCGCCGACGGAGCGGCGGGCGGTCGCGGTCTCGATCATGGAGGGCGGCACGGCGTAGTCACGCACGCGCGGCCAGAAGGAAATCGGGGAAGTGAGGGAATCCTCGTCCGTGGTGTGAGTGGGCATCAGCACTCACCTTGCGCGGACGGGGCCCCCAATCTCGGAAGAGAAGGAGTAGTCATCGCGGTGATCATAGCTCCCCGCGGCCGCGTCCACCAGGTGTCAGGTCCGGTGTCAGGTCCGGTGTCAGGCCTCGGCCCGGTCGAGGGCCTCGTCGAGGGCCGTGGCCGCCATGATGAGCGCCAGGTGCGTGAACGCCTGGGGGAAGTTGCCCAGTTGCTCCCCGGTCGGGCCGATCTCCTCGGCGAACAGGCCGACGTGGTTGGCATAGGTGAGCATCTTGTCGAAGGCGTAGCGGGCCATGTCGAGCCGCCCGGCCCGGGCGAGGGCGCTGACGTAGAGGAAGCTGCACAGGGAGAAGGTGCCCTCGTCGCCGCGGAGTCCGTCGGGGGACTCGGAGGGGTCGTAGCGGTGGACGAGGCTGTCGGAGACCAGGGCCGACTCCATGGCGTCGAGGGTGGACAGCCAGCGGCGGTCCCGCGGGGACAGGAAGCCGACGGTCGGCATCAGCAGCAGGGAGGCGTCCAGCACATCCCCGTCGAGGTACTGGACGAACGCCTGCCGGCGGGTGCTGTACCCGCGCTCGACGATCTGCTCGAAGACGGCGTCCCGGGCGGCGGTCCAGCCGGCCACGTCGGCGGGCCGGGCCAGCTCGGTGGCCAGCCGGATGCCCCGGTCGAAGGCCGTCCAGCACATCAGCCGGCTGTACGTGAAGTCGCGGCGGCCGCCGCGGGTCTCCCAGATGCCCTCGTCGGGCCGGTCCCAGCTGACGGCCAGCCAGTCGAGGAGCCTGCTGAGGTTCTGCCAGCCGTCGTACCCGGCCAGTTGGGCCAGGTCGGGGGTCTGGCTGAGGGCGAAGACGGCCTCGCCGTAGATGTCGAGCTGGAGCTGCTCCGCCGCGCCGTTGCCGACGCGTACGGGTGACGATCCGCGGTAGCCCTCCAGGTGGTCGAGCACCTGTTCGTCGAGGTGCGGGTCGCCGTCGACCCGGTACATGATCTGCAGCGGCTCCCCGGTCACCGTCCTGCCGTGCTGCACGCGGGCCCCGAGCCAGCGGCGGAACGCCTCCGCCTCGTCCTCCAGCCCCAGGTCGAGCAGGGCCTTGACGGACAGGGAGGCGTCCCGGACCCAGGTGTAGCGGTAGTCCCAGTTCCGCTCCCCGCCGATCCGCTCGGGCAGGCCCGTGGTGACGGCCGCCACGGGGGCACCGGTCGGGGCGTACGTCATGAGCTTGAGCGTGATCGCCGACCGGTTGACCGCCTGTTGCCAGCGCCCGCGGTAGCGGCAGCGGCGCAGCCAGCGGTGCCAGTAGGTGTACGTGGCCAGGAACGCGCGGCGGATGTCCCCCTCGGTCAGCGGCTCCGGCGGCGCGGCCGCGGGATCGTGGCACACCGTCAGGACGGCGGCCGCGTGCTCGTCCTGGCGCAGGACCACCTCGCCGCGCACGCCCGGCCCGTCCTGCGTCAGCCGCACCGGGCCGGCGGCCTGGAGGTAGGCGGTGAGCTGCGGTGTGGTGAAGTGGGCCGTGTCCGCGGTGAGCGCGAGGCCGTGGCCGGCGCGCCCGTAGTCGAACGCGGGCCGGCAGTCCAGGCGGAACCGGACCGTGCCGCGGGTGACGCGCATGACCCGGATGATCCGGTGCCGGTCGCCGGGGGCCTCGGCCTCGCCGAGCGGCATGAAGTCGATGACCTCGCCGACGCCCTCCTCGGTCATGGACCGGGTGACCAGGACGGCGGTGTCCGCGAGGTAGAGCTGGCGGGTCACGGTGCGCGGGGCCCCGCCACCGGCATCGCCCGGCACTCCGTCGGCGGGGCCGGATGCAACGTCGGCCGTATCGGGCGAGGCGTCGGCCGTGCCGGGCGAAGCGTCGGCAGTGCCGGGTGTGGCGTCGGCGGTGACCGCGAAGTGCCCGCCGCGGTCGTGGTCCAGCAGGGACGCGAACAGGCTGGGCGAGTCGAAGCGAGGGGCGCAGAACCAGTCGAGCACTCCCTCGGAGGAGACCAGCGCGGCCGTCCTGAGGTCCCCGATCAGCCCGTGGTCCCCGATCGGCGGGTATCGACGCATGGGAGTCCCTTCGCCGGCGCGGCCCGTCCTCCCCACCTCCCCACCTCCCCACGCTAAGGCCGCGGGCGACACCGGGCACGCGTTCCCCCGCAGGGGCACGGGGTACTGCACCGGGCGCGGAGGCTCCCCACCGTGCGCGGGCCCCCGGGCCTGGGGGGCCGCGCCGCGGCCGTCACCCGGGTGGGCGGTCCCACTGGCAGGGGCCCGCGACGGTCGGCTTGCTGGGGGGATGAGACAACACGCGCCGGGTGCGTCCCGGGACATGGGCCTGAGCACCCCGCGGGCCGCCGGGCTCGCCGGGGTGGTCTTCGCCCTGCTGCTGGCCGCGGCGATCGTGCTCGTCCGGCTCGCCCTGCCCTCGGGCGGCGACGTGGAACACCTCGACGTGTCCTCCGGGGACCGCACCGCGATCGGGGTGGCGGTGGAGCTCGTCCCGTTCGCCGGCATCGCCTTCCTGTGGTTCATGGGGGCGCTGCGCGAGCACTCCGGGCCGGCCGAGGACCGGTTCGTCTCGACGGTGTTCCTGGGCAGCGGGCTGGTCTTCGTCGCATCCCTGTTCGGCGCGGCGGCGGCCGCCGGCACCGTGCTGGAGGCCGGGCAGCCGGAGGACTTCGGCCGCCACTTCGCGTACACGCTGCTGACCACCTACGCCATGCGGATGGCCGCCGTGTTCGTCTTCGCGACGTCCGCCATCGGCCGGCGGCTCGGGGTCTTCCCCCGCCCCCTGACCGTCGTCGGGTACGCCACCGGGATCGCCCTGCTGGTGGTGGGGTCCTCCGTGCCGTGGTCCGAGCTGGTCTTCCCGGCCTGGGCCCTGGTCGTCAGCCTGTACGTGCTGCGCGCCGCGCGCCGCTCCGCGTAGGCCTCCCCGCCCCTCCCCCGGCCGTGCCACCCGGACGGATGCCCGGGCCGTGTCACCCGGACGGATGCCCAGGCCGTGTCACCCGGACGGCCCGTCCGGACGGGCCGGGGCGGGCGGGGGCGCGCACGCTGGCCGGGAAGTCCGGGGGGTCACCGAAAGGACCGCACCTTGCTGAGGCTTGTCGTCGACCTGAACCGATGCCAGGGGTACGCGCAGTGCGCCTTCCTGGCGCCCGACGTCTTCGCGATGCACGGGGACGAGGGGCTCCTCTACGACCCGCAGGCGGAGGCCGCCCAGCGCGAGCGCGTGGCCCAGGCCGCGGCGGCCTGCCCCGTCCAGGCGATCCTCGTCGAGGATCTGGAGGCGTCCGATGCCTGACACGGCACTGGAGCGGCTCAAGAGCACGGGCCGGATCGTCGTCGTCGGGGCCTCGCTCGCCGGTCTGCGGGCCGCCGAGACCCTGCGGGACAAGGGCTTCAAGGGCTCGCTCACCATGGTCGGGGACGAGCCGTACGAGCCGTACGACCGCCCGCCGCTGTCCAAGCAGGTGCTGCTGGCCAAGTCCACCGCCGAGCGCACCGCGCTCCCCCGCCGCCGCGCGATCGACGCCGAGTGGCGGCTCGGCGTGGCGGCCAGCGGACTGGACATGGGGGCGAAGCGGGTCGAGCTGGCCGACGGCGACGAGCTGCCGTACGACCGGCTCCTGATCGCCACCGGGGTGCGGGCCCGGCCCTGGCCGAACGCGGCGGAGGCCGAACTCGACGGCGTGTTCGTGCTGCGCACCCGGGACGACGGGGCGGCGCTGGCCCGGCGGCTCGACGCGGAGCCGCGCCGGGTCCTGGTCATCGGCGCCGGGTTCACCGGGTCCGAGATCGCCTCGGCGTGCCGTGAGCGCGGGCTGAACGTCACCGTCGCCGAGCGCGGTGACGGGCCTCTGGTGGGCGCCCTCGGCGGGGTCGTCGGGGCGGTGGCCGCCGAGCTCCAGCGGGAGCACGGCGTGGACCTGCGCACCGGGATCATGGTCACCGGGCTGGAGGGCGACTCCTCCGGGCGGGTCCGGGCCGCCCACCTGTCCGACGGGACCACGCTGGAGTGCGACGTGGTCGTGGTGTCGCTGGGCGCGCAGCGCAACACCGAGTGGCTGACCGGCTCCGGGCTGGGCGCGGGGCCGCGGGGCATCGCCTGTGATGCGGGCTGCCGGGCCTTCGACATCATGGGCATCGTCACCGACGACATCTACGTGGCCGGCGACGTCGCCCGGTCCCCGCACCCGCTGTTCGGCTACCAGTTCCTGTCGCTGGAGCACTGGGGCAACGCCGTCTCCCAGGCCGAGACCGCCGCCCACAACATGCTCAGCGAGAGCGCGGGCCGGCGTCCCCACATCTGGGTCCCGGCGTTCTGGTCCACGCAGTTCGGGGTGAACATCAAGTCCGTCGGCGTACCGTCGATGGGCACCGAGATCATGATCACGCAGGGGTCCCGGGCCGAACGCCGCTTCACCGGTGTGTACGGGTACCAGGGCCGGGTCATCGGCGCGGTCAGCTTCGACAACGCCCGCTGGCTGGACTTCTACCAGCGGCAGATCGAGACCACCGCTCCGTTCCCGGTGCCGTTCCCGACCGTCGACCGGCGTTCCGAGGGGAACCAGCCGATGCCCGCGGACTTCCCCGATCCGTCGGTGCCCACGCACGGGCCGACCGTGACCCTCAGCGGGTACTCGCCGGCCGACCGGCGCATGACGTTCACCCCCGCCAGGCACTGACCGCCCCGCGCGCCCTCCGAAAGAGACCGCCATGAAGCAAGGCATCCTGACCGACATCCTGGACCACGCCAACCGTGCGAACCCGTACCCGCTGTACGAGGAGCTGCGCAAGACCCCGGTGTACCACGACGGGGAGGGGCCGTACGTCGTCAGCACGTACCACGAGATCCACGGCCTGCTGCACGATCCGCGGCTCAGCTCCGAGGAGCGCAACCGCACCGCGGGAGGCGCCGACCCGTTGGCCGGCGAGGAGGAGGCGGAGGGGGCCACCCTGCCGCCGAGCTTCCTGAAGCTGGACCCGCCCGAGCACGACCGGCTGCGCCGGCTGACCAACCGCCCGTTCGGGCCGCCGCACTCGCCGCACCGGATCGAGAGCATGCGCGGGAACCTGGACGAGACGGTCAAGAACCTGATCGACGACATCGCGAACGGGACGTCGCGAAACGGGAGTTCGGGGAACGGGTCGTCGGGGAACGGGACATCGGGGAACGGCGCGGGCACCGGGCGCATCGACATCGTCGACCAGTTCTCGTACCCGTTCCCGGTGACCATGATCTGCCGGCTGCTGGGTGTGCCGCGCGAGGACGAGGCGCGGTTCCACGTATGGGCCGACACCCTCGCGTCGAGCCTGGACCCCGACCCGTCCGCGGATCCGGCGGAGCGGGCGAAGGTCACCCAGGACGCGCGGATGGAACTGGGCATGTACCTGGCCGGGCTGATCGAGGAGCGCCGCAAGGACCCGCGGGACGACATGCTGTCCCAACTGGCCGCCGGGCAGGGCGACGACTCCATGTCCACCATGGAGCTGCTGAGCACGGCGGCCCTGCTGCTGATCGCCGGCCACGAGACCACGGTCAACCTGATCACCAACGGCATGCTGACGCTGCTGCGCAACCCGGACGAGCTCCAGCGGCTGCGGGCCGAACCGGGCCTGGCGGTACCGATGGTGGAGGAGCTGCTGCGCTTCGAGCCGCCGGTGCAGATGCTGCCGCAGCGCACCCCGCTGGTCGACATCGAGGTGCACGGGGTCACCATCCCCAAGGGCGCGCCCATGTGGCTGATGCTGGCGTCGGGCAACCGGGACCCGCAGCGGTTCGAGAACCCGGACCACTTCGACCCGGACCGCAGGGACGTCCAGCACCTGGGGCTGGGCAGCGGGATCCACAGCTGCTTCGGGGCTCCGCTGGCGCGCCTGGAGGCGCAGAAGGCGCTGAGCGAGCTGGCCCGGCGGCTGGAGAACCCGCGCCTGCTGGAGGACCCGCCGCCCTACCGCCAGAACGCGGTCCTGCGCGGCCCGCGCCACCTCATGATCGCCTGCGACGGCATCCGGCCCTGACCCGCGCGCACCCGGCCATTTCCAGGCGCCGGCACTGAACGGAGGCGGGTGGGCGCCGGGCGCGCCACCCGCCTCGCCTCCGGAGCGGCTCAGCAGCCTCCGCAGTTGTAGTACAGGACGTCCCAGTGGTTGCCCTCGTCGGCGTAGACGTTGCCCGAGCCGGAGCGCCACATCGGCGCGCCGTCGCCGCGCACTCCGATGTAGGTGAACGTGTTCTTGATGTAGTTGGTGACGCACGTTCCCTTGGCGTAGTCGAGCTTGTAGCCGTTCCAGTGGGAGTACGTGCCGCTCGCGTGGCCCGTCTCCGTACCGCCCGTGATGTTGAGGGCGCACCCGGTGGCGCGCTTGAGGGTCTGGGCGCCCTGCGCCGTGGCGAGGTTGAGCTGCTCGAAGGACGTGCAGGTCGGGTTGTTCCGGTCGGAGCAGTTGCCCGAGGACGACCACGTGATCCCGACCTGCCGGAACATCGAGGTCGCGGTCGCGTGGCTGATCTTGGTGACGGCGTGGGCTTCGGTGGTGGCGATCAGTACCCCGAAGCCCGGCGCGAAGAGCGCGCCGAGGACGAGTAAGCAAGCGGTGAGGACGGAGCGGGTCTTCACGTGGAACGCCTCCTGCGGGTGACCGCGGACTGTCGGGGCACAGTGATGGTGCCCGACCGCCCGGCCCGTCCGCCAGAGGGCGGTACGCGGCACCGCCCCCCGGACCGAGACGCTGACCGCACGGCGCGAGCACCGCTCACGACCGCGGCCCGGGTCAGGAGACCCCGGCCGAATAGTGGTCGAGGTACTCCCGGAGGTGGGGGGCGAGCGCTGCTTTCCCGCCGGTCTCGTTGAGGTGCATCCACAGCTCGTTCTCCACGACGAACCGGAAGGCGAACTCCTCGAAGCTCGTGGCGCACCGCACCAGTGACTGCGCGGCCGCGGCACGGAACCCGGCTATGTCCTCCTGCGCGAGTTCCCGGTAGCCCCACTCCAGGTCCAGGTGCGAACAAACGACGAAGGACTCCCCCGAAGGCCGCAGGTACAGGTACCAGATGACGCAGTCCTGCTGGTCCCGCAGGAACCGTACGAGACGGGCCCCGTCCTCGACGGGACTCTCCAGGGCGCCGGACAGGTCGGTCCAACAGGCCGTCACCGACACCTCGTCACACATGCCGGCCAGCCGGTCGCTGCCGTAGCAGGTCCGGAAGTCCTCGGGCAGGCGCAGGCCGAGGGCCGCCAGCTCCGCCTCCAGTGACACCAGGTGCCCGGTGTGCTCGGAGGGGTGCTCACCCGGCCCGCCCCGCCAGCCGAAACGGCCGTCGAGGCGGGCGGGGTCGACGGGCGGCAGGCTCTCCGGCGGGTACACCTCGTAGGTGAACTCGCAGGGCCGGTATGGGCCCAGGTCGGTGGCGCACCATCCGGAGGGGAAGTCGGGGGCGGCGACGGCGGGTGCGGATGTGGGTGTGGGTGCGGACATGGACATCCCCTTGGTCGGGGCCCGTTCGGGACCTCGGTGGTTCAGCGGTACGGTCACAGGCTCGCACCCGCCACTGACATCGAGGGGCCCTCCTACGGCGTCGCCCCCTCTTCCCGCCGTGTCAGGCGTCCCCGCCGAGCCTGCGGCCGCCGCCCGCCGCGGCCTCGATCAGGACCTCCGCCAGGGGAAGGGGCACCGACAGCATCGGGTAGTGCCCGGTGGCGAGTTCGAAGAGACTCACCCCCGCGTCCGCCAGGGCGGCCAGGCGCGGATCGCCGGCCGCGTATGCCGCCTCGACCATCGCGACGGACACGCCGCTGCCGGTGCAGAACACGCCGGTGCTCGGAATCCCCCGCACCGCTCCGGACAGTTCGACCGGCTCCGTGAAGCACTTGTACGGGTGCGGGGCCGCGAGTCGTTCCAGCCGGGCCCGGGCCGCGTCGTCCAGGCCGGCCAGGCTGCCCCACCACTCCGGCCGGTCGGTGGGCTGCGGCGGATAGCGCCAGCCGTCGCCCCGCGCGGTCACGAGCTCCTGAACCGCCGTCCTGCGCGCCTCGTCCATGAACGTGCCCGCCACGGTGTCCCCGTCCTGCGGTACGCCCGTGTCCAGGTGGACCACGCGGCCCACGCGCTCCGGGCGGCGGTCCGCGGCGCCGACCACCGGGAAGATGCCGTAGCTGTGGCCCACGAGGACCGCGTCCGACACCTCCTCGTGGTCGATGACCTGCAGCACGTCCTCGACGTGGGTGCCCACGCCCACGTCGGGCCGGGCGAGGTGACGCCGGTCCCCCAGCCCCGTGAGGGTGATGGGGATCGCGCGGTGCCCGCGGCGCGTCAGCTCGCTCGCGACGTCCTGCCACACCCAGGCGCCCAGCCACCCGCCGGGCACCAGAACGAAGTCCGCCATGTGAAAGCCTCTCTCGGTCGAGTTGCGCGCACTGCGGCAACGGTCCCAGGGGGAGGTTCCGCCATGAGCGCCGAGTGGACCATCGGGGATCCGGCCAAAGCGGCCGGGATCCCGGTCAAGACGGTCCGGTACTTCCCCGAGCGGAGCTGCCTGCCCGGTGTCAGGCGGTGCCGCGGGCGGTGAGCCGGAGCCGGACCTCCAGCTCGTGCTCACCGGGCACGGTGCCGAGGTCCTCGACCGAGAAGAGGTGTTCCAGTTCCTCCCGGACGTGGCGCACCGGGTCCGCGGCGCCGTGCAGGTCGATGCTCACCGGCCCCGGCAGCGGCGGCGCCGAGCTGCTGCGGCTGCCCGTGCGGGTGCGGGCGTCGAGGGTCGACGACCACACGGTGGTCCCGCTCGCCGCTTCGGCCGCCTGGCCCGGCGGCGCGCCCCTGCCCTCTCCGGAGTCCTGGAAGGCGGTCTGCAGCGCGGCGAACACGGCTTGCGCCGTGTCGTGGTCGCAGCCGGTCAGGTACAGGCCGACGTGGTCGGCGCTCTCGGCGATGCTCATCCGCTGCCGTTCCTTTCACCGTCCGGGCGGGTCGGGCAGCCCCGTCACGGGCACCGCCCCGCCGATCGTACGGAGCGCCGGTCCCCGGACCGGGCAGCGCCGCCACGGCCAACCGGATGACGGGACGGGCGGGCGCCTGTCTCTTATAACCTTCTTACTTTGCCCACCTCTCTCCCCGCTCAGCTTACAGTGGCGGATA
>NZ_WTFF01000719.1 GCF_019400985.1 Streptomyces bambusae | reverse complement strand
TGTTTTTTTTTTACACAAAAAGGCGGCAACGCAAACCCCCCCTGTTTCGCGTGGGCGGGGAGATGTGAAAGAGAGCAGGCGCCGCGCCGGGGGGGGGGAAAGCGGACCCCGGGGCGGCCCCCCCCGAGGCGGGGGCGGTGGCCGCCGAGGCCGAGCCGGAGCCCGTCGCCGTAGCGCCCGAGCCGGTCGCGGCGAAGGCCGAGCCGGAGGCAGTCGAGGCGCAGACCGAGGCGGAGCCCGTCGCGGTGGAAGCCGAGCCGGTGGCCGCCGAGGCCGAGCCCGAGCCCGCCGTCGCGGAAGCCGAGCCCGAGCCGGTCGCCGTGGCCGCCGAACCTGAGCCGGTCGCCGCGGAGGCGGTCGCAGTCGAGGCGCAGCCCGAGGCTGAGCCCGCCGCTGTCGAAGCCGAGCCGGTGGCCGTAGCGGCGGAGCCCGAAGCCACGCCCGAGCCGGTCGCGGCAGAGGCCGAGCCCGAGCCGGTGGCCGTAGCCGCCGAGCCGGAGCCTGTCGTCGAGGCCGAGCCCGTCGCCGTAGCCGCGGAGCCCGAGACCACGCCCGAGCCCGAGCCCGCCGTCGCGGAAGCCGAGCCCGAGCCCGTCGCCGCGGAGCCCGAGCCCGAGCCTGGCTCTTATAAACATCCTACGCTTCAGACGACCTTGCGCGTAGGGAGTCCGGGGTCACATGGAT
>NZ_WTFF01000718.1 GCF_019400985.1 Streptomyces bambusae | reverse complement strand
GGCGTGTTCGGCGCCGAGCAGCTCGGCCTCCTCGGGCCGTACGCCCGGCTGCGGGGCCGCCCGGCGGGCGGGGTCCGGCCGGTCCGCTCCGGCCTCGTCGCCGGTGTGCCGCGGTGCCGCGGAGACCGGGGCGGACAGGACGGCCGGGGCGGACAGGGCGGACAGACCGGTGGCGAGGACCAGGGAGGACAGCACCACGCGGACACCGGCCGCGGCGGTGGAGCGCCGCGCCGTCCGCGGGGTCCGGGGTACGAGGGCTGCGGGGTCCGGGCGGGACTTCATCGGCTCAGATTAGAAGAATGTCCGAAGATATCCGGCCATTGACGTGGCGTCACCGACGGGTGCCGCCGCGCAGGCGCCGGAGAACCGCCGCAAAAACCACTCCCCTCCCGCCGGGCGAGCGGCCATGATCGGTGCATGAAGCATGGAGGCGGACCAGGACGGCGCACAGCGCTGGCGATGCGGTGCGCCCTGACGTTGACGGGCGCATGTACGAAGGCCCCGGCGAGGCCGGGCGGCCCGACGGCCGGGTTCAAGGACCCGGCGGCGGACAAACGGCACAGCTCCTACGCCCGGCGGCGGCTCCGGAGCACGCGGCACCCCGCCCACCACCTCGTCCCGGCCCTCGCACACCGGAGCACCGCGGCACCGGCCGCGCGGTGCGGGCACCCGGCCGGGCACGCGCGAGCGG
>NZ_WTFF01000717.1 GCF_019400985.1 Streptomyces bambusae | reverse complement strand
GCCGGAGCGCGAAGCGGTCCTGCCCCACTCGGAGCTGGCCGCGCGGGTGGCGGAGGACGTCGACGCGGTGGTCGCGGCCCGGCGCGCGGACGGCACGCTGGACCGGCGCAGCTGGTACGCCGGGATGCTGCTGCTGGCCCGGCGGGTCGTGGTCGGTGCCGCGGCCGCCGAGGACACGCTGCTGAGCTCGGTGAACGCGGCGGCGACGGCTGCCGTCGGCGGCCGTGCGTACGCCGACCGGGGCGCGGCCCTGCACCGGCGCCTGGCGCCCTACCTGGCCGACCCGGACCCCGGAGCACTGGCCGGTCGGCTGGCGGCGCAGGGCGGCGGCCCGCAGGCCGTCCTCCCGGCTGTCGCGCATGCCCTGGCCCTGACGTCCGAGGCCGCCGCCGGGACAGCGCTCCAGGCGCTGGCTCTGCTCGGCGCGGGGGCCGTGCCCGGTCCGCGGGAGGCGGTGGGCGAGGCGTTGCGGCAGTTTCCGCCGGTGGCGGCGGCAGCGTACCCGGTGCGGGCGGCGTTCACCTGGGAGGGCCTGGAGCTGGAGGCCGGGACCGAGGTCCTGTGGGCACCGGGCTGGTTGCGCGGCCTGGAGCAGGACGTCGACGGGGACGGTGACAGGGGCGTTGACAGGGGCGTTGACAGTGAGGGCGCGGGAGGCGCGGCGGAGGACGCGGGCCCGGGCCGCGGCGCCGGGCCGGGCG
>NZ_WTFF01000716.1 GCF_019400985.1 Streptomyces bambusae | reverse complement strand
CTGGGTGAGGGAGTAGAGGGCTTGGCCTGTGCGGTGGAGGAAGCCGAGTCGGGCCCATTCGGCGATCTGGGTCTGGAAGCTGCGGATGCCGGTTCGGGTGCCGGTGATGCCGAGTTGTTCGGCGAGCTGGCGGCTGTGCCAGGAGTGTTGTGGGTTGGTCCGCATGATCGTCATGAGTCGTTCCCGGCGGGTGGGTGGCTGGAGTGGGCGAGCAGGGCTTGGTGGTCTGGTTGCGCGGCGGCGCTGGTGGCGGGCAGGAGGGCCTGGGGGCGGGGTTCGGACGGTGATGTCGATGGCGGTGAGGGGTGTGCTTGTGCTGGGTCGGCCGTCGCCGCGGTTGAGGTAGCGGGAGGTGGGGTTCTTGACCTTCCGGGCGCTGTAGCGGGGGCGGCGGGCGGGCAGCAGGGTGTCCAGGACAGCGCGGCCGATGACGCCGAGGAGGTCGGGAGCGTGGGTGGGCAGGACGTTGGCGGCCAGGGTGAGCTGGTCGCGGGCGGCCTGGAGAGCTGTGGTGAAGCAGGCCCGGTCCGGGTCGGTGCCGGGTGTCGTTTCGACGGCGGTGACCATGGCCTGGCGCAGGAGCTGGTGCACAAGGAGCAGGGCCCAGACTTCCTGTTCGATGCCTGGCTGGTCGCCGGAACGCAGGACATGGCCCGTCAGGATCGTGTGGCGCAGGGCCAGGAAGGCCGTCTCGATCTCCCAGCGTT
>NZ_WTFF01000715.1 GCF_019400985.1 Streptomyces bambusae | reverse complement strand
CCCCCGCGCCAGGCCCACGGCCCTGCCGGGCTGCCCCCGCAGGGAGTGCGTGGCCCTGCCGGGCTGCCCCCGCAGGGAGTGCGTGGCCCTGCCGGGCTGCCCCCGCAGGGAGTGCACGGCCCTGCCGCGCAGGCCCCGCAGGGAGTGCACGGCCCTGCCGCGCAGGCCCCGCACGGAGTGCACGGCCCCGCCGCGCAGCCCCCGCACGGAGTGCATCGCCCCGCCGGGGAGCCCTGGTGATCAATCCTGAGGCGTCGTCGCTCGTCGCCGCCTATCGCACGCTGCTGCCCGACTCGCTGCGCCGCAGCCGGGCCCGCCGTGTCCCCAGTCGGCTGCGCGCGCTGGTCAAGCGGGTGCTGCGGCGGCTGCAGGTCGGGCTCGGGCTCGGGCGGGTGCTGCGTACGCGCCGGGCGCGGCGGCGCTGGCCGCACCTGTTCGACCGGGGCGAGCGGCTCGCCGCCCTGCTCGACCGCGGCGCCCAGATCGCCCTGGTCCGGCCGACCGCGTCCCCGCTGGGCCTGCGCGAGGCCAACCTGGAGCTCGTCGTCACCGCGCTCGAAGCCGCCGGCGTCGACTACTTCGCCGTACGCGCCGCCAGCGACTTCCGCGCCTGCTTCGCCGTCCGCGCCGAGGACCGCGCCCGGGTCACCGACGCGCTCGCCGCCGCCGGCCGGCAGTGCCCGCTGTACCTGGCGCCGGGCACCGACGCGCCCCGCCCGCT
>NZ_WTFF01000714.1 GCF_019400985.1 Streptomyces bambusae | reverse complement strand
CCTGTGACCACGCCCGCCGCCGCCCGCCACCCTGAGGTGCCCGCTGCTGCTGCCGGCGGCCCCGAGGTGCCCGCTGCCCCTGCCGCCCGCCCCGAGGTGCCCGCTGCTCCTGCGCGTCGCGCGGGTGGGTCCGCCGCCGGGTCCGTCCCCCCGCGTCGCCGGGTCCTGGCAGTGATCCCCGCCCGCGGCGGCTCCAAGGGCGTGCCCGGCAAGAACCTCGCCGAGGTCGGCGGGGTCCCGCTGGTCACCCGGGCCGTACGCGCCTGCCTGGCCGCGCCCACCGTCACCGACGTCGTCGTCTCCACCGACTCCGCCGCCGTCGCGGCCACCGCCCGCGCCGCGGGCGCCACCGTGGTGCCCCGCCCGGCAGCCCTCGCCGGGGACACGGCGACCAGCGAGTCCGCCCTGCTGCACGCCCTGGACTCCTTCGAGGAACTGCACAACACCGAGGTGCACGTCGTGCTCCTCGTCCAGTGCACCAGCCCCTTCCTGGCCCCCACCGACGTCGAGTCGGTCGCCGCCGCCGTCGCCACCGGCGCGGCCGACTCGGCCCTGACCGTGGCCCCGTTCCACGGCTTCCTGTGGCGGGCCACGGACGGCGACGCGGACGGCGGGACGGGCGGCGGGACGGGCGGCGGGACGGGCGGCGGGTCGGGCACCGGCGCAGGTGGCGGCGGCACCGGGGTCAACCACGACAAGGCCACCCGCCCCCGCCGCCAGGAC
>NZ_WTFF01000713.1 GCF_019400985.1 Streptomyces bambusae | reverse complement strand
GGTGCCGGGTGCCCAGCCCTGCTGCGCGGGGACGCCGACCGCGGGCTGCGAGGCGTCCTGCCAGCCGGCCGACGGCGCCTCAGCGACCCCGGCCACGGCCTGCGGGGCCGCATCGGCGGAAACCGCGGCCTGCTGCTGCCAGCCGGCCGAAGGCTGCCCGGCAGGATCCGCGGCAGGCTGCTGCCGACCAGCCCCGGTCTGCGGAGCGGCATCGGCGGAGGCCACGGGCTGCTGCCAGCCGGCCGAAGGCTGTCCGGCGGGGTCTGCGGCGGGCTGCCGCCAACCGGCCCCGGTCGGCGGGGCGGCATCGGCGGAGGCCACGGGCTGCTCCCAGCCGGCCGAAGACTGTCCGGCGGGGTCCGCAGCGGGCTGCTGCCAGCCGGCCGAAGGCTGTCCGGCGGGGTCTGCGGCGGGCTGCCGCCAACCGGCCCCGGCCTGCGGAGCAGCATCGGCGGAGGCCGCAGGCTGCTCCCAGCCGGCCGAAGACTGCGCGGCGGGGTCCCTGGCGGGTTGCCACCCGCCCGACGACTGCCCGGCAGGGTCCGCGCCGGACTGCCGCCAACCAGCCCCGGCCTGCGGAGCGGCATCGGCGGCGGCCACGGGCTGCTCCCAGCCGGCCGGAGACTGTCCGGCGGGGTCCCTGGCGGGTTGCCACCCGCCCGACGACTGCCCGGCAGGGTCCGCGATGGGCTGCTGCCAGCCGGCCCCGGCCTGCGGAGCGGCGCCGGCG
>NZ_WTFF01000712.1 GCF_019400985.1 Streptomyces bambusae | reverse complement strand
TTTCACATTGGTTTCATTAGTGCAAGCAGAAGACTGCCAACGCGAACGCCCTCGTTCTCGTGGGCTCGGAGATAGTGATAAGAGACTGGCCCGGGGGCGGTCGGCGGCTGCGGTTCGCCGAGCACGGTCAGCGCGGCGTGCCAGCGGCCCCGGGCGATCTCGACCTGCGACCGGAGCACCGAGCGTTCCGTCATGAGGTCGGGGTCGCGGAAGGTGTCCGGGAGCAGCTCCGCGCGGTCGAGGTGCACGGCCGCCGCGTGCAGGTCCCCCCGTTCGACGGCCACCGCGGCCAGCGCCAGACAGGCCGCGCCCGAGCGGTGGGCCTCGGGGATCCCGTACTCGTCGGCGACCTCCAGGGATGCCTCTGCGTGCTCCTCGGCGCCCGTCAGGGCTCCGTCGGCGGCCTCGGCCAGGGCCAGCCGTCCCAGGCACCGGTGGCGCAGCAGCACCGTCTCGTCGCCGGAGCACGCCCGGACCGCTTCCGCCAGCCCCTCCCGGGCCGTGCGCAGGTCTCCGGAGCGCAGCTGGGCGTACGCACGCCCGTAGAGCCTCAGGGGCTCCAGCTCGGGGTGCCGGAGCAGTTCCTCGGACGGCAGGCGGGCCATGAGGTCCGCCACCCGCCGGGCCGCGTCGTCCGCGGCGCCGGCGTCGGGGGCGGACAGGAGCCGCAGCAGGGCGGCGGTGAGCTCCTCGGCCGGGCCCGCTCGCGCGCCCTCGCGGGCCAGGCGGCGCT
>NZ_WTFF01000711.1 GCF_019400985.1 Streptomyces bambusae | reverse complement strand
CATTCGCAGGGGGAGATCGCTGCGGCGTGTGTGGCGGGTGGTCTGTCGTTGGAGGACGGTGCGCGGGTGGTGGCGTTGCGCAGCCGGGCGCTGCTGGCGCTGTCGGGGCGGGGCGGGATGGTCTCCGTGCCCCTTTCCCGGGAGGAGGCCGAGGACCTGCTCGACGTATGGCCGGCCGACGGCCGGCTGTCCCTCGCGGCTGTCAACGGCCCGCGCTCCGTGGTTGTCGCCGGCGACCCCGAAGCCCTGGACGCCGTACTCGCCCAGGTCGAGGGCGCCCGCCGCATCCCCGTCGACTACGCCTCCCACTCGGCCCACGTCGAGGAGATCCGGTCCGCCGTCCTCGACGCCCTCGACGGCATCGCACCGCGACCCGCCGGGATCCCCTTCCTGTCCACCGTCGACGGCACCTGGCTGACGGGCACCGAACTCGACGCCGGCTACTGGTACCGCAACCTGCGCGGCACCGTCCTGCTCGCCGACGCGACCGACACCCTCGTACGGGCCGGCCACGACGTCTTCATCGAGGTCAGCCCGCACCCCGTACTCGTCCACGGCCTCCCCGACACCGCCGTCGGCACCCTGCGCCGCGGCGAGGGCGGCACCGACCGCTTCACGGCCTCGCTCGCCGAGGCGTTCGTGCACGGGGTGGCGGTGGAGTGGTCGTCGGTGTTCCCGGGTGCTGTGGGTGGGGTGGAGCTGCCGACGTATGCGTTTCAGCGGGAGCGGTTCTGGCTGGGTGGTGTGCGTGGTG
>NZ_WTFF01000710.1 GCF_019400985.1 Streptomyces bambusae | reverse complement strand
GCCCAGGCCCCGGCCCGGGTGACCCGGGCCCGGCCCGGCCCGGTCCGGTCGCCGGCCCTGCCGTCAGCTCGCCCCGTGCGCGGGGGCGAGGCCCTCGATCCGCTCGGCCAGCGCGAAGTCGGTCTCGGTCACCGCGTCCCCCGCGCTGTGGGTGTTCACCGACAGCCGGACGGTGTCGTACCCGAGGGTGAGGTCGCTGTGGTGGTCCAACTCGTCCTGGACCACGGCGATGTGGGCGACCAGCGCACTGGCCGCGAGGT
This sequence comes from Streptomyces bambusae, assembly GCF_019400985.1. Classification (GTDB taxonomy): domain Bacteria; phylum Actinomycetota; class Actinomycetes; order Streptomycetales; family Streptomycetaceae; genus Streptomyces; species Streptomyces bambusae_A. The sequence continues at coordinate 502 of NZ_WTFF01000710.1, read as the reverse complement.
GGCTGCCCAGGTGGTACGTGCGCTGGATCCGGTTGTCCGCCAGGGACCAGCCGGGCAGTTCCCGCAACCGGTCCTCGATCTCCTTCTGCGAAAGCGGCTCGCTCGGCATCGGCGACTCCTTCCCCGTGAACACCACATGACGTGGGGTCAAGGTTCCCACAGCGGTGCGCCGGGGGAAGGTTTCGCGCCATAGTGCGCGCGGGTGGTCGCCGAGGTGCTCCCGCGCCTTCCGTGGCCAGGGTGACCGCCCTATGCTCCTGCGCCGGACGCGACTGTTACCGGCGGTAATGAGGGGGCACCGACATGGCTTGGGAAGGTAGTTTCCGGGGGTAGGTCCTCGCGGGGGCGGCAAGGGCGGGAAGCGGCGCAGGAGCCGGAGGGGGGGGGGGGGGGGCGGGGGGGGCCCCAAGGGGCCCCCCCGGGCCCGGGCGGGGCGCCCCGCCTTGTTTTTAAATATAAATCCACGCCCACAGAAGAGGGGCGGGTCAGCAGTGGCCTCTTT
>NZ_WTFF01000071.1 GCF_019400985.1 Streptomyces bambusae | reverse complement strand
GCCCGGCACCGCGCGGACACCGTCCGCAGACGGCGCCTGGCCCTGACCGGGGCCGCGGTTGCCCTGGCGGCGGCCGTCGGGGTCGGCAGCTGGCTGGCCGCCTCCGGCGACGAGACCCCGCCGCCGTCCCACAAGCCCTCGGCCCCGGCCCGGCCGTAACCGCTGCGCGGAGCCTTTCCCCTCCCCGCCCCTTCCCGAAACTGGGGGCTGCGCCCCCAGACCCCCTTACGTGCGCTCCGCGCCCGTGCGCTCAAACGCCGCGCGGGCTGGATATGCCGGGCAGCGGCACATTCCAGCCCCGCCGCGGCGGGAACCGCTACGCCACCGTCAGGTCCGGGTGCCAGCGGCGGGCCACCTCCGGGTGGGCGCGGGCGTAGCCCTTGAGCTCGTTCCGGCCGTACTCCCGGTACAAGGGATTCGCCTCGTCGTCCGACAGCCCCGGCGCGTGCGCCAGATAGGCACCCGGCACCGTCTCCACCACCGTGTCCAGCCGCGGGTTGTAGAAGAACGGCACGGAGTACCGCTCCACCGCCCCCGGCGGGCTGACCACCCGGTGGTCCGTCGCCTTCAGGTAGCCCTCCGTGGCGATCTCCAGCAGCTCGCCCAGGTTCACCACGAAGGCCCCCGGCATCGGCGGTACGTCGACGAACCCGCCCTCGCGCACCACCTGGAGCCCGCCCACCTCGTCCTGGAGCAGCAGGGTCAGGAATCCGTAGTCCTTGTGCGCGCCGACGCCCTGGTCCGCCCCGGACGGCGCCGACCCGGGATAGCGGACGAGCTTGGTGTGCAGGTGCGGGAGGTCCGCGAAGGCCGCGTCGAAGAAGTCCTCCGGCGCCCCGATCGACGCCAGCAGCTCGTGCAGCAGCCGGTGCGCGACCCCGGCCAGCCGCTCCTGCCAGGCCAGCACCACCTCACGCAGCTCCGGCAGGGCCGCCGGCCACTGGTTGGGGCCCTCCAGCCACAGGTACGCCGGGTCATCCGGGCCCAGCTCGGGCGCGGGCCGCTCCGCGCCCACGTCCAGCTGGTCGCGCCAGTCGGAGGCGCCCTGCGTCAGCTCGTGGCCGACCCGGGTGTAGCCGCGGAAGTGCGGCGAGTTCAGATTGCTCAGCGCCAGCCGGTCGGCCTCCGGGAGCGCGAAGAAGGCCCTGGTCAGCTCCAGGATCCGGGCCGTCTCGGCGGCGGTGACGCCGTGCCCGGTCAGATGCAGGAACCCGGTGTCCCGGGCGGCCGCGTGCAGCTCCTCGCGGAATCCGGCCCGCTGCGCGGGGTCGTCGGCCCGGGAGAGGTCGAGGACGGGCAGCGGGGAGGAGGAGACGGACGTGGATGAAGAGGAGGGGACGGACGAGGAGGGGACGGACGAGGAGGAAAGGTGCGCGGACGTCATGACGGCTCCGTTTCGGATGTCACTGGGGTCCCGTCCCCCAGGGGTGGCGGGGGGTGCGGCCAGGCGGCGCCACCGGCCGGGATGGGGCCGGGGCGTGCTGTGGCGCGTACAGGACCGAAGGCGAATCAGGCGTGTGGGGCTCTGGTTCAGTCCGGCGGAGGACAGCTCGTCGTCGTGACGCGCATGTAGTCCACATGGCGGCGCCTGACGAGGAGAACGTTCATAGGGTGAGCGTACGCCTGTGTCATCGCACAACCGAGCGGGTCCGTGATGTCTTCCCGCCCGCCTGGACGGCCAGGGACTTCCGCGGACCGGCTACGCTGGACCCGTGGCAGTCGTCGATGTTTCCGAAGAGCTGAAGTCCCTCTCCTCGACCATGGGGTCGATCGAGGCCGTCCTGGACCTCGACAAGATGAGGGCAGACATTGCCGTGCTCGAGGAGCAGGCCGCCGCGCCGTCCCTGTGGGACGACCCGGAGGCCGCCCAGAAGATCACGAGCAAGCTTTCGCACCTCCAGGCCGAGGTCCGCAAGACCGAGGCGCTGCGCGGCCGCATCGACGACCTCGAGGTCCTCTTCGAGCTCGCCGAGGAGATGGACGACCCGGACACCCGCGCCGAGGCCGAGACCGAGCTGGTCGCCGTCCGCAAGGCGCTGGACGAGATGGAGGTCCGCACCCTCCTGTCCGGCGAGTACGACGAGCGTGAGGCGCTGGTCAACATCCGTGCCGAGGCCGGCGGCGTCGACGCCTCCGACTTCGCCGAGCGCCTGCAGCGCATGTACCTGCGCTGGGCCGAGCGCCACGGCTACTCCACCGAGGTCTACGAGACCTCGTACGCCGAAGAGGCCGGCATCAAGTCGACCACCTTCGTGGTCAAGGCCCCGTACGCCTACGGCACCCTCTCCGTCGAGCAGGGCACCCACCGCCTGGTGCGCATCTCGCCCTTCGACAACCAGGGCCGCCGCCAGACCTCGTTCGCGGGCGTCGAGGTGCTCCCCGTCGTCGAGCAGTCCGACCACGTCGAGATCGACGAGTCCGAGCTGCGCGTCGACGTCTACCGCGCCTCCGGCCCCGGCGGCCAGGGCGTCAACACGACCGACTCGGCGGTGCGCATCACGCACATCCCGACCGGCATCGTGGTCTCCTGCCAGAACGAGCGCTCGCAAATCCAGAACAAGGCGAGCGCGATGAACGTCCTCCAGGCCAAGCTCCTGGAGCGCCAGCGCCAGGAGGAGCGGGCCAAGATGGACGCCCTCAAGGGCGACGGCGGCAGCTCCTGGGGCAACCAGATGCGCTCCTACGTGCTGCACCCGTACCAGATGGTCAAGGACCTGCGGACCGAGTTCGAGGTCGGCAACCCGCAGTCCGTCCTGGACGGCGAGATCGACGGGTTCCTGGAGGCCGGCATCCGCTGGCGCAAGCAGCAGGACACCGTCGCCTAGACGACGACCTCGTACGTGAGGACGGCCCGGACACCCTGGTGTCCGGGCCGTTCGTGCGTCTCAGCGCGGGGCAGGACCTACGATCGGGACGCGGCGGAGGGACTGCGACTACACCGTCTGGTGTGCCACCAGTGCCAGAGCCGCCACCAGGACCACCATCAGTGCGATCAGCGCCATGGGGTTCAGGCCGGCGAAGGGACCCTCCTGCTGGAGGCGCTCCCGGTTCGCCCGGCACACAGGGCAGCGGCCCTGGGCGACGGGTGCGGCGCAGTTCGCGCACACGAGCCGGTCATATGTCATGCGCTCTCCTCCTCTCGTCCCCTGGAACAACGACAAGGGGAACCAGACCGTTCCCCCTACCACTGTGCCAGCTCCGCGGACATTCGGCGCGGCCCGTCCGGGCAATCCCGGTCCCGGCCCCACCCCGCACCCACCCCACCCGGGGACATCGGCGGGGATAAATCGGGCAACTCCGGATGCCGGGTCCCCACCCGGCCCCCGTTCGCGTATGGTCACCGTCACCTACTCCCGGCGACCGTGGTGCTCCCGTGATCCGATTCGACAACGTCTCCAAGTCCTACCCGAAGCAGAACCGCCCCGCACTCAGGGACGTGTCCCTGGAGATCGTCAAGGGTGAGTTCGTCTTCCTGGTCGGCTCCTCCGGCTCCGGCAAGTCCACCTTCCTGCGGTTGATCCTGCGCGAGGAACGCGCCAGCCACGGCCAGGTCCACGTACTGGGCAAGGACCTCGCCCGGCTGAGCAACTGGAAGGTCCCGCAGATGCGCCGCCAGCTGGGGACGGTCTTCCAGGACTTCCGGCTGCTGCCCAACAAGACCGTCGCCGAGAACGTCGCCTTCGCCCAGGAGGTCATCGGCAAGCCGCGCGGCGAGATCCGCAAGGCCGTCCCGCAGGTCCTGGAGCTGGTGGGCCTCGGCGGCAAGGAGGGCCGGATGCCCGGCGAGCTGTCGGGCGGCGAGCAGCAGCGCGTGGCGATCGCCCGGGCCTTCGTCAACCGGCCGGCGCTGCTGATCGCGGACGAGCCCACCGGCAACCTCGACCCCCAGACCTCCGTCGGGATCATGAAGCTGCTGGACCGCATCAACCGCACCGGCACCACCGTCATCATGGCGACCCACGACCAGCAGATCGTGGACCAGATGCGCAAGCGCGTCATCGAACTCGAACAGGGCCGTCTCGTCCGCGACCAGTCGCGCGGCGTCTACGGCTACCAGCACTGAAAGGCCGAAGACTCGCCATGCGCGCCCAGTTCGTCATGTCGGAGATCGGCGTCGGTCTCCGCCGCAACCTCACGATGACCTTCGCCGTGGTCATCTCGGTCGCCCTGTCCCTGGCCCTGTTCGGCGGCTCCCTGATCATGGCCGAGCAGGTCGCCCGGATGAAGGGCTACTGGTACGACAAGGCCAACGTCTCGATCTACCTGTGCAACAAGAACGACGCCCAGGAGGGCGGCGCCGGTCCCGCGGGCACTGCCTGTGCCAAGGGCGCCGTGACCAGCGAGCAGAAGCAGCAGATCGAGACCGACCTGAAGAAGCTGGAGCTGGTCAGGACCGTCTACTACGAGTCCGCGGACGAGGCGTACAAGCACTACAAGGAGCAGTACGGCCACACGGCACTGGCCAGCACCATCACCCCGGACCAGATGCAGGAGTCGTTCCGGGTCAAGCTGCGCAACCCGGAGAAGTACAAGGTCATCACCACCGCCTTCGCCGGCCGCGACGGGGTCTACACCGTCGACGACCAGCGCAAGGAGATGGACCAGCTCTTCCGCTACCTCGGATACCTCAACGTCGCCGCCCTCGGCATCATGGGGATCATGCTGGTCGTGGCGCTGCTGCTGATCGTCAACACCGTGCGCGTCTCGGCGTTCAGCCGTCGGCGGGAGACCGGGATCATGCGGCTCGTCGGCGCCTCCAGCTTCTACATCCAGGTGCCGTTCATCATGGAGGCCGCCGTCGCCGGCCTGATCGGCGCCACCATCGCCTGCCTGATGCTGGGCTCCGGGCAGTACTTCGTGATCGACCACGGCCTGGCGTTGCGCGACAAGATCCAGGTCATCAACTTCATGGGCTGGGACTCGCTCCTGTCCAAGCTGCCGCTGGTGCTCGCCGTCGGCCTGCTGATGCCCTCGATGGCAGCGTTCCTCGCGCTGCGCAAGTACCTGAAGGTGTGACGAGCGCCCCGCGAGCGGTACGGCCAACGCCCCGTACCGCCACGGGGCTTGTCCTAGACTCGGCGCCATGCCGGCCCGCCCAGCCCTGTGTCTGCGGCCCCGCGACCTGCGTCGCGGGGCTGTTCTGACGTTGGCCTTACTCGCGGCGCTCGGTGCCACCGCCAGCGCCGGCTGCTGGGAGCGTGGCGACGAGCACCGCATCGAGGCGGTCGGCATCGGGGCAGGCGGCGCCGACCCGGGCCGGGGCTCCCGTACGGGTGACGGGTCCGCCACGGGTGACGGTTCCGGGCCCCGTTCCGGTACCGCCGACCGGGACGCCGTCGCGCGGGCCGCCGCCGAGGCCGTGGCGGAGGGCAAGTCCGGCAAGAAGGCGGCCCAGGAGGTGGTCAGCCGCAGTGGCGACCGCTGGGGCGTGGTCTACGACCCGGGCGAGTACGAGGCCTTCGAGCAGGACCTCGACGGCCACTGGACCGGAGTGGGCCTGTGGGTCGGCCGCGGCCGGGGCGACCGCATCGAGGTCGACCGGGTCCAGCCCGGCGGACCCGCCGACCGGGCCGGGATCGCGCCCGGCGACCTGCTCCAGGAGATCGACGGCCGGCCCGTCACCGGGCTCCCCGCCGCCGAGGTGGTCGCCCTGCTGCGCGGAGCGGCCGGCACCCCGGTCGAGCTCCGGCTGACCGGCCGCGACGGCGGCGTGCGCACCGCGGCCCTGCGCCGCGAGCAGCTGAGCAGCGAGCCCGTCACCGTCACGCAGCTGCCCGGCCGGATCACCGTCATCAAGGTCGCCTCCTTCACCCGCGGCTCGGGCGAACGCGTCCGCTCCGCCGTCCGCGCCGCGCCGGCCGACGCCGGCTTCCTGCTGGACCTGCGCGGCAACCCGGGCGGCCTGGTCGCCGAGGCCGTCACCGCCGCGTCCGCCTTCCTCGACGGCGGGCTGGTCGCCACGTACGACGTACGCGGCCGCGAGCGCGCCCTGTACGCCGAGCCGGGCGGCGACACCGGCCGGCCGCTGGTGGCCCTGGTCGACGGCGGCACCATGAGCGCCGCCGAGCTGGTCACCGGCGCCCTCCAGGACCGTGGGCGCGCGGTCACCGTCGGCAGCCGCACCTTCGGCAAGGGCGCCGTGCAGATGCCGACCGAGCTGCCCGACGGCTCGGTCGCCGAGCTGACCGTGGGCACGTACCGCACCCCGGCCGGGCGCAGCCTGGACGGGCGCGGCATCACCCCGGACCTCGCGGCGGGGCCGCGCGCGGAGGAGCGGGCCCGTTCGGTATTGGGTGGCCTCAGGGGGCCCTCGTAGTGCGAAAATGGCCGCACTATGGCAAAGGGACTCGTCAACGTGCAGGGCAAGCCTGCGAAGAACAAGAGCCAGGACAAGGGGCCGGAGCGCAAGCTCATCGCGCAGAACAAGAAGGCGCGACACGACTACCACATCGTCGACACCTACGAGTGCGGTGTGGTGCTCATGGGCACCGAGGTCAAGTCGCTGCGGATGGGCCGGGCGTCGCTCGTGGACGGCTTCGTCCAGATCGACGGCCACGAGGCCTGGCTGCACAACATCCACGTCCCGGAGTACACCCAGGGCAGCTGGACCAACCACTCGGCGAAGCGCAAGCGCAAGCTGCTGCTGCACCGGGCCGAGATCGACAAGCTGGAGCAGAAGGCCTCGGAGACGGGTCACACGATCGTGCCCCTCGCGCTGTACTTCCTGGGCAGCCGGGTGAAGTGCGAGATCGCGCTCGCCAAGGGCAAGAAGGAGTACGACAAGCGCCAGACGCTGCGCGAGCAGCAGGACCGGCGTGAGGCGGACCGGGCGATGTCCGCGGCGCGCAGGCGGCAGCGGGGTTAAATCCTGTAGCTTCCGACGGTCGTGGTCGCGTACCATGGCGTCAGCACCTCCCCCGTGGTGAGGGGTGGCGCAGCTTGAAAACACAACATGGGGATGATCGGTTTCGACAGCGGATGTCGAGGCAGGGGAAGCGAGCCGAGGAAGCGGCAATGATCTCGTTAACCCTATGTCGCAAAAAATAATCGCCAACACCAAGAGCGATAACTCCCGCTTCGCCCTCGCTGCCTAATAACAGCGAGCTGAAGCCTCTGTGAGGAGCGTCAGCCCGGGGATGATCCCGACCCGGATCCTGGCGTAATCAAGGGATCTAAACCTCTAGCCCCGGTCACGGGGGTCGGAGGGAAATCAAACAGTGACTGAGCCCGTCGGAGACTTGTCCGCGTGATCTCCGGGGCCGAGAAAATCGAAGCGGACTGCGCTCGGAGAAGTCCTGGCTCTCCACCGTTGGACGCGGGTTCGATTCCCGCCATCTCCACTCATCCCATGTGGGCGAAGGCCCCGCAGTCGACACGGCTGCGGGGCCTTCGTCATGTCCGAAGCTTCCGCGTGAGGGCGGGCGCGGCGGTAGCGTGGGATCCGCTCCCGCGTGGGGCCTGACTGAGGAGGACACGTGAGTATGCCGATCGCCGCCGGGGGCGGGCCGCTGATCCCCATGCCGGACCTCACGCCCGCTGCCCTCCGCGAGGCCGTCGCGAAGATCGCTCCCAGCCGCGTGCCCGACCTGACCCAGCACCTCTTCGACGCCACGACGAGTGCCCAGCAGACGCAGTCCCTGGCCCCGTTGCGAGCCTTCATCCATTCCTGGGCCGTCTTCGTGGAGATCGAACGCCATCCCCGCAGGGCGGCACGCCTCCACGCCTTGGAGCGGGTGATCCAGGAGGGGACGGACGATCCGGCGTCCGCGCTGGCGGAGATCCAGCAGATCCTCGACGAGGCAGAGGCCGAGACCGGCCTGTGAGCGACTGGACCTGGGACTACAACACCGACGACCACGCTCACGTGACCGGCGGCCTGCCGCCCGGTGTGATCGCGGAGGTCGAGCGGATCGCCACCGAATTGTCGGTACTGGGCCGTGACGCCGAAGCCGTCGGTCGGCCCACCGGAAGATCGGGTGGCCTTCGCGAGTTCGACATTCTCGGTGGACGCGGCTTCATCAACTTTCTCGTCGTCCCCCGGCACGAGTGTGTCTACGTCTGCGGCATCACGTGGTACGAGTGATCCTTCCCATCGTGCCCGTGCGGACGAGGGCCAGGGTGGCGGCGGCGGTCGGGACGGCGTAGGCGGTTACGGGGCCGAGGTGGTCCGTGATGGCGCCGGAGGCCGCGGAGCCGGCTGCGATGCCGGCGAGGATGGCCGTCACGGCGAGTGTCATGCCCTCGTTGAGGCGGCCTTCGGGTGTGTGCCGGTGGACCAGCGACATCGCCGTGACCATCGTCGGGGCGGTGGCCATGCCGGCCACGAGCAGGGCCAGGGCCAGCAGCGGCAGGGAGCCGGTGGCGGCGGCCGCCCAGGGCAGGGCCATCAGGGCGGCCAGGGCGGCGACGCAGGTCAGGAGCGTGCGCGGGCGGCGGGTGCCGTAGAGGAGGCCGGCCGCGCAGGAGCCGAGGGCCTGGAGGGCGAGGACGGGGCCGGCGGTGGCGCCGAGGCCGCGGGAATCGAGGTAGGCGATGGAGGCGACCTCCATGGCGCCGAACAGCGTGCCCAGGAGCAGGAAGAGCACCAGCAGGGGGCGGATGCCGGGGGAGCGGAGCGGGGAGGGCTGACGGATGGACGCGGGGGTCAGCGGGGGTTCGGTCGAGCGCTGGGACGTGAAGAGCAGCATGCCGGTCAGGAGGAGGCCGGCGGCGGTGAGGGTGCCGGCCTCGGGTGCGACGGTGGTGCACAGGGCCGCGGCCAGGACGGGGCCGAGCATGAAGCAGGCTTCGTCCGCCGCCTGTTCGAAGGACATGGCGGTGTGGTGGGCGGCCGGACGGCCGCGCAGCAGATGGGTCCAGCGGGCGCGGGACATGCCGCCGGTATTGGGTGTGGTCGCGGTCGCGGCGTAGGAGGCGAAGAGGGTCCAGGCGGGTGCCCCGGTGTGGACGCACACGACCAGGGCGAGCGAGCCGAGGACGGCGACGGCGGTGGCCGGCACGGCGATGCGCGCCTGGCCGTGGCGGTCGACGAGCCGGGCCGTCCAGGGTGCGACCAGGGCGGTGGCGGCGAGTCCGGTGGCGGTGACCCCGGCCGCGAGGGCGTACGAGCCGCGCTGGCCGGCGATCATCATGATCGCGCTCACGCTGAACATGCCCATCGGGAGGCGCGCGATCAGGTTGCCGGCGGTGAAGCGCCGGGTGCCGGGCAGGGCGAACAGGCGGCGGTAGGGGCCGGGCGGCCGGCGGGTGGCCGCCGCCGCCCTCGTCGGCGCCGCCGTCCGTGCGGTGGCCGGCGCCGCCGTCCGTGCGGTGACCGGTGTGGCGGTCAGGGTGGTGGTCGGGGCGGTGTGGACCAGGGTGGTGCCGGTGACGGTCATGAGGGGCATGGGAACCAGCCTCCGGGCGGCGGCCGGTGATCGTCCAACACCTGTTCGGAGGTGATTCACGCGGTTGTGTTGTTAGTGTGCACGGGTGATGACGCGTGATGTGGAACCCAGGCTGCTGCGCGGGTTCGTGGCGGTCGCCGAGGAGCTGCACTTCACCCGGGCCGCGGCCCGGCTGTACGTCGCCCAGCAGGCGCTCAGCCGGGACGTGCGCAGGCTCGAACAGGCCCTGGGCGCCGAGCTGTTCGTGCGGACGACCCGGCAGGTGGAGCTCACCGCGGCGGGGGAGCGGCTGCTGCCGCTGGCCCGCGAGGTGCTCCGGGCCTGCGAGGACCTGGTCGCCGCCTTCGACGGCGGCGACGCGGACCGGGCGCTGCTGGTCGACCTGAACACCGACGGGCCCAGCACCGGCCGCTCGGTGCTGGAGCGGGCGCGTGAGCTGGCGCCGGGGTGCGAGCTGATGGCGCGCTTCGAGAGCGGGCTGACGTACGCCGCGACCGAGATCCTCGCCGGCCGGCTGGACGTCTCCTTCGGGCACTTCGGCGGGCTCGACGCGGGGCTGCGGGCCCGGCTGGAGCGGCAGCCGGTGCGCTACGAGCCGCTGGCGGTGCTGCTGCCCGAGGACCATCCGCTGGCGGAGCTGACGCAGGTGCCGCTGCGGGCGCTGGCAGGGGAGTCCGTGTACGCGGGGGCCGGCAACCCGCGGACGCTGGAGTGGACCGCGCTCGCCCGGACGCTGTTCGTGGGGACCGGGGCCGAGGTGGCCCCGCCCGCACCGGTGGCGATAGGGAAGGAGGAGTTCCAGCGGGTGATGGCCAAGACCCGCAACCCGGTGCTGGTGACGGCCACCTTCCTGAACATGCCCGGCTGCGTGAAGCGGCCGCTGGTGGACCCGGTGCCGCTGTCCCCGGTGTCGATGGTGTGGCGCAGGGGCGTGCGCCATCCCGGGCTGGCCGCCCTGCGCACGGCCGCCGCCGAGCTGGCCGCCGTACGCGGATGGCTCGACGTGCCCGAGGGCGCCTGGCTGCCCGAGCCGGAACGGGAACCGCTCACATCCGGCCGCCCCGGCGGGTGAGAGCAAGGTTTCCCACCGGTCATCCGGCGGGGACCGGGGCCGAAACGCGCCCTTCCTAGCGTCGTCCTGACGGAGACGACAGCTAGGGAGGGCGTGATGACCGCACCGCGCACGGGCGGCCGCTGGATCGAGCGGTGGGACCCCGAGGACGAGACCTTCTGGAAGGAGTCGGGGGAGCGGATCGCCCGGCGCAACCTGGTCCACTCGGTGTTCAGCGAACACATCGGGTTCTCGATCTGGTCGCTGTGGTCGGTCATGGTGCTCTTCATGGGCCCGGAGTACGGGGTCGACCCGGCCGGGAAGTTCTTCCTGATCGCCACCGCCACGTTCGTCGGCTCCCTGGTCCGCATCCCCTACACCTTCGCCGTCGCCCGCTTCGGCGGCCGGAACTGGACCGTGGTCAGCGCCCTGCTGCTGCTCGCGCCGACACTCGCCGCGCTGGCCGTCATGGAGCCGGGGACCTCGTACACGACGTTCCTGCTGGTCGCGGCGCTCACCGGGGTCGGCGGCGGCAACTTCGCCTCCTCCATGACCAACATCAACGCCTTCTTCCCGTTGCGCAAGAAGGGCTGGGCGCTCGGGCTCAACGCGGGCGGCGGCAACATCGGCGTACCCGTCGTGCAGCTGATCGGACTCCTGGTCATCGCCACCGCCGGGGCCGGCCACCCGCGGCTCCTGCTGGTGATCTACCTGCCGCTGATCGTGCTGGCCGCGACGCTCGCGGCGACCCGCATGGACAACCTCGCGCCCGTGCGCAACGACACCGGGGCGGTGAAGGAGGCGCTGCGCGACGCGCACACCTGGATCATGTCGTTCCTCTACGTCGGCACGTTCGGGTCCTTCATCGGCTACAGCTTCGCCTTCGGGCTGGTGCTCCAGACGCAGTTCGGCCGGACCCCCCTCCAGGCCGCCTCGCTGACCTTCATCGGGCCGCTGCTGGGCTCCCTGATCCGGCCGCTCGGCGGCTGGCTGGCGGACCGGTTCGGCGGGGCGCGGATCACGCTCGGCAACTTCGTGGCGATGGCCGCCGCGACCTGCGTGGTCGTCCTGGCCTCCGTGCAGAAGTCGCTGCCCGTCTTCCTGGTCGGCTTCGTGGCGCTGTTCGTCCTCACCGGGCTCGGCAACGGCTCGACGTACAAGATGATCCCCGGCATCTTCCAGGCCAAGGCGCTGGCCCGCGGCATGGCCGGCGAGGACGCGGCCGCGTACGGGCGGCGGCTGTCCGGTGCCTCCATGGGCCTGATCGGCGCCGTCGGCGCCCTCGGCGGGCTGGGCATCAACCTCGTCTTCCGGGAGGCCTTCCGCAGCTCCGGTTCGGGCACCGCGGCGTTCGTCACCTTCCTCGGCTTCTACGCCGTCTGCTGCGCGGTGACCTGGGCGGTATACCTTCGCCGCCCCGCGGCCGCCGCGGCACCGGCCCCGGACGCCAGTGCGAAACCGCAGCTCACGTCGGTGTAACCGGGGTGAAATACGCGTGAACCGAGCCTGATACGCCCCGTTGGCAGGCTCGGTTCCGGCGTAACCCCCCCTCGTTTCGCAAGGCAGGTCACGATGCAAGAGAACGCTGCCCCGGACACCGGCCCGCTGGCCGGCTTCACCGTCGGCGTCACCGCCGCCCGCCGCGCCGACGAGCTGATCGCCCTGCTGCGGCGGCGCGGCGCGGCCGTGCTGCACGCGCCCGCCCTGCGCATCGTGCCGCTGGCCGACGACAGCGAACTGCTGACCGCCACCAAGGAGCTGATCGGCTGCGCCCCCGACGTGGTGGTGGCCACGACCGCCATCGGCTTCCGCGGGTGGATCGAGGCCGCCGACGGCTGGGGGATCGGCGAGGACCTGCTCGGCCGGCTGCGCCAGACCGAACTCCTCGCGCGCGGACCGAAGGTGAAGGGCGCGATCCGGGCGGCCGGGCTGGTGGAGGCCTGGTCGCCGGAGTCCGAATCCCTCGCCGAGGTGCTGGACCACCTGCTCGACGCCGGCGTCGCCGGCCGCCGCATCGCCCTCCAGCTGCACGGGGAGCCGCTGCCCGGGTTCGTCGAGGCCCTGCGGGCCGGCGGGGCCGAGGTGGTCGGCGTACCGGTGTACCGGTGGATGCCGCCGGAGGACGTGGCACCGCTGGACCGGCTGCTCGACGCGATCGCGGCGGGCACCGTCGACGCGGTCAGCTTCACCAGCGCGCCCGCCGCCGCCTCCCTGCTGGCCCGGGCCCAGGAACGGGGGCTGAAGGCAGCCGTCCTGTCCGGGCTGCGCAGCGAGGTGCTGGCCGCCTGCGTGGGACCGGTCACCGCGCTGCCGCTCCAGGGCGAGGGCGTGCCCACGGTCCAGCCCGAACGCTTCCGGCTCGGCCCGCTCGTGCAGCTGCTGTGCAAGGAACTCCCCGGCCGGGCCCGGGTGCTGCCGGTGGCCGGCCACCGCCTGGAGATCCGCGGCCACGCCGTCCTGGTCGACTCCGAGCTGCGCCCCGTACCGCCCGCCGGGATGGCCCTGCTGAGCGCCCTGGCCCGCCGCCCAGGCTGGGTCGTGCCCCGCGCCGACCTGCTGCGCTGCCTGCCGGGCGCGGGCCGCGACGAACACGCGGTGGAGACGGCGATGGCCCGCCTGCGCGGCGCCCTGGGCACCCCGAAACTGATCCAGACGGTCGTCAAGCGCGGCTACCGCCTGGCCCTGGACGCGGGCACGGAAGCGAAGTACGGCGACGACCGGCCGTAGCCCGTCCGAGCGGGTCCGTAGCCCGTCCGTAGCCCGTCCGTCAGGCCGTGACCCGGTGCACGTTGTGTTCCTGCACGTCCGGCAGCAGTCCGGCAGCGGCGGTGAGGTCCTTGTCGTCGTGCAGGACGACGAGCCCCTGGTGCGCCGCGGTCGCGCAGATGAGCCAGTCGACGACCGACAGGCTCTGATGGCGGCCGCGCTGAGCCAGACGGTACTGCGCGGCCTCGATCCACCGCCAGGCGTCCTTGGGGACGGTGACGTCCGGATAGAGATCACCGAACAGATCGGTCATCGCGTCGTCGAGCATGCTCAGGCGATGCCCTTCTCGGCGGCGTGCAGTCGCCAGAAGCCGTCCTCGTCCCAGTCCTGGGCGGCCTGGAAGTGGCGCAGGCGCGCTTCGCTGCGGCGCCGGCGCTCGTTGTACTCGCGCAGCGCGAGGTTCACCATCTCCTTCTTCGTGCGCACCCCGGACCGGCGCATCGCTTCGGCCAGTGCGTCGTCGTCGATGTCGATCTGCGTGGTGGACATGGTGCCTCCCGCGTCTGTGGCTCCCATACAAAACTAGTGGGCAGTTCATACATGAGGTCCACCGAAGGGCTGCTGCCTCGCCCTGGACGCGGCCGGGAGGGCAAGTACGGCGGCTCGACTGAGGCCGGCCCCGGCTCTGGTCATGGCCCTGGTCCCGGCGTGGGGGACGGGTTAGCGTGCCGGGATGATGATCAGTGAGGGTGTGGAGATGCGGGGGGTCGGGCTCGGCGATGCCGCCGGGCTGGCCGAGGTGCTGGGCCGCAACCGGGACCACATGCGTCCCTTCGAGCCGTACCGCCCCGAGAGCTTCTACACGGAGCAGGGCCAGCGCGAGCGGATCGAGCAGCAGCTCGCCGCGCGGGACGCGGGAGCGCTGGTGCCGTTCCTCCTCGTCGACACCACCACGGGCACGCCCGTCGGCGCGATCAACCTCGGCAGGATCGAGCAGGGCCCCTTCCGCAGCGGCGGCATCGGCTACTGGGTCGACGAGGCCCGGCGCGGCAAGGGGCTGGCCGCGGCCGCCGCCGACGCGGTGTGCCGGCACGCCCGCGACGTAGTCGGCCTGCACCGGGTGGAGGCCGGCACCCTCCTCGACAACCTCGCCTCGCAGCGGGTGCTGGAGAAGGCCGGATTCGAACCCTTCGGGGTCGCCCCCAAGTACCTGCACATCAACGGCGCCTGGCGCGACCACCGGCTCTTCCAGCGGCTCCTGCACGACGATCCGCCCGCTGTCTGAGGGGTTCCGTACACGGCCCGCCGCGGGCACTCTGGGGAAGCTACGGCTTACCGAGGCGGTGACGGGCATGTGGTTCGACTCCGGGCGGGTCTGCCTGGACCTGGTGGCCACCCACCGGCCCCACGAGGGCCTCAGGGACGGCGGCGAGCTGCGGCTGTGGCTCACCGGGGCCGGGCTGGTGCCCGACCGGACGCCCCTGGCCGGGGTGGGAGCCGAGTGGCTGGCGCCGTTCCGGGCCCTGCGGGCCGACGTGTCGGCGCTGGTCCGCGCGGAGCTCGACGGCACGCCCCCGGACGACGGGGCACTGGCCCGGGTCAACGCGCTGGCCGCCGGCCCGCCGCCCGGGCTGTGCGCCGTACGCGACCACGAGGGGCACCTCGTACGCGAGCTGTGCGGCGGCGTCGAGTGCGCGGCCCTGCTCGCGGCGGTCGCCCGGGACGCCGTGGAGCTGCTCACCGACCCCGGTGAGCGGGCCCTGCTGCGGGCCTGCGAGGGCGAGGGCTGCACCCGCGTCTACCTGGACACCTCCCGCGGCCACCGCCGCCGCTGGTGCTCCAGCGAGCTGTGCGGCAACCGCGAACGCGTCGCCCGGCACCGGCGCAGGACCCTGGCGGGGCCCGTCGGATAGGCGGTACGGCGTGCAGGCCTTCCTTCGCCTCCACGCCGCGCCCCGGCTCCGCGCCCCGCCTCCGCACCTGCCCCGCGCCCGCCCCCGCGCCCGTGCGTGCGCGTTTCCGCCGGTTCGCGTACGGTTGACGGTCGCCCACGCACGTCAGAAGGGGGCCTTGGTGGCCGCGCAGGATGCCGCTGTCGACAGCACGGCGGATTCCGTCCGCGATCGGGAGATCGCGGTCGAGCAGACTCATCTGGACCAGGTCTACCGCCGGCTGGAGGAGAAGATCCACGAGGCGGAGTTCCTGATGAACGACGCGGCCAAGCGCGGCCAGGTCGGCACCCCCGGCGCGCTCGCCGAGCGCGACGCGCAGGTCTTCCGGGCCGGGATCCACCTCAACCGCCTCAACAACGAGTTCGAGGACTTCCTCTTCGGCCGCATCGACCTCGTCCTCGGCAAGGACGGCGAGCGCGGGCCGGACGGCGCGTACACCTCCGTCGAACCCGCCGACGACGCGATCCGCCCCGACCTGAGCGCCGACATCGCCGAGACCCTGCACATCGGCCGCATCGGCGTGCTCGACGCCGACTACTCCCCGCTGGTCATCGACTGGCGGGCGCCGGCCGCCGCGCCGTTCTACCGCTCCACGCCCAAGGACCCCGGCCGCGTCGTGCGCCGCCGCGTCATCCGCTCCAAGGGCCGCAAGGTGCTCGGCGTCGAGGACGACCTGATGCGCCCGGAGGTCACCGCCTTCCTCGGCGGCGAGGAGCTGCCCGCCATCGGCGACGGCGCCCTGATGGCCGCGCTCGGCCGGGCCCGTACGCACACCATGCGCGACATCGTCTCCTCCATCCAGGCCGAGCAGGACCTGGTCATCCGGGCCCCCGCCGCCTCCGTCGCCGAGGTCTCGGGCGGACCGGGCACCGGCAAGACCGCCGTCGCCCTGCACCGGGCCGCCTACCTGCTCTACCAGGACCGCCGGCGCTACTCCGGAGGCATCCTGGTCGTCTCGCCGACCCCGCTGCTGGTCGCGTACACCGAGGGCGTGCTGCCCTCGCTCGGCGAGGAGGGCCAGGTCGCCATCCGGGCCCTGGGCTCCCTGGTCGACGGCGCCGAGGCGACCGCGTACGACGAACCGCCCGTGGCCCGGATCAAGGGCTCGGCGCGGATGCTCAAGGTGCTGCGCAAGGCCGTCCGCGGCGCGCTGGAGCTCGGGAACGCCCCCGAGCGGCTGCGCGTGGTGGCCTTCGGCCGCCGCCAGGAGCTGGAGGCCGACGAGCTCAGCGGCATCCGGCAGGTGGTCCTCGGCGGCACCGCCCCCGTCAACCTGCTGCGGCCGCGGGCCCGCAAGCTGCTGCTGGACGCGCTGTGGGCGAAGTCGGGCGGCGCCGGCCGGCACACCGACCCCGAACTCGCCGCCGAGCTGCGCTCCGCCTTCGACGAGGACATCTCCACCGAGGACGTCTTCGTCGACTTCCTCAACGCCTGGTGGCCGGAGCTGACCCCGCGCGGGGTGCTCTCCGCGATGGCCGACGAGCGGCGGCTGGGCCGCTGGTCGCGGCGGGTCCTCAACCCCCGCGAGACCCGGCTGCTGGCCCGCTCCCTGCGCCGCGAGGAGCTGTCCGTGCACGACGTGGCGCTCCTGGACGAGCTCCAGGGGCTTCTGGGGGCGCCGGCCCGGCCGAAGAAGAAGCGCGAGCTCGACCCGCTGGAGCAGCTGACCGGGCTGGAGGAGCTGATGCCCCGCCGCGAGGAGAGCGCGTGGGAGCGGGCGGAGCGGCTGGCGGCGGAGCGCACCGAGTACGCGCACGTGATCGTCGACGAGGCGCAGGACCTCACGCCCATGCAGTGGCGGATGGTGGGCCGGCGCGGGCGCACCGGTACCTGGACGGTGGTGGGCGACCCGGCGCAGTCCTCCTGGCCGGACCCGCAGGAGGCGGCCGAGGCCCGGGACGAGGCGCTGGGCACGCGCCCGCGCCGCCGGTTCACGCTGACCGTGAACTACCGCAACCCGGCCGAGATCGCCGAGCTCGCGGCGAAGGTGCTGCGCCGGGCCATGCCCGGCATGGAGCCCCCGTCGGCGGTCCGTTCGACGGGGCTGCGGCCGCGCTTCGTCGCGGCGCAGGACGACGCGCTGGCCGAGACGGTGCGGGCCGAGACCCGCAGGCTGCTGGAGCAGGTGGACGGCACGGTGGGCGTGGTCGTGGCCATGGACCGGCGCGTCGAGGCGGCCGGCTGGCTGGCAGAGCTCGGCGGGCGGGCGGTGGCCCTGGGCAGCCTGGAGGCCAAGGGCCTGGAGTACGACGCCACGGTCGTGGTCTCCCCGGCGGAGATCGAGCAGGAGTCCCCGGCGGGGCTGCGGGTACTGTACGTGGCGCTGACGCGCGCGACCCAGCAGCTGACCGTGGTCTCGACCGGCCTCGACGCCCCCGACGGGGCGGCGGTCCCGGCGGTGCTGCGCGACTGAGGCGCCGGCTGAAGGAGGCGCCGCGCGACTGCCGAGGCGTCGGCTGACGGAGGCGTTGCGTGACCGAGGCCTCGCTGCTGCTGCGTACGCCGTCCGGCCCGACGGCGTACCGCCGTCCGGCCCGCGGCCAGGCGCGTGGTCCGGCGAGCGATTGCGGCGTCGGGGAATCGCTTTCCGCGATCCTTTGTTAGCCTGGTACGGCACCGGCTCGATCCAAGCCCCCGGGCCCAACCTTCGTCGCTCAGAGCGACCACTTGCCGCGAGGCGAGCATGGCGGGTCGGTGTTCTAGTCGTTTCAGACAGGTCCGCGCCCCTCCTCCGGGAGGGGCGCGGACCTGTTTTCGTGGCCGGTATGCGTGGGGACCACCCTTCCACGCCGCTCCCCGTATCTCGTATGGTGGAAGAGTCTTTCCGAAGTTTGTAGCCGGTTACCGGCTACCGGCCGGTAGGTGGGACGATCGGACAACAGGTCCAAAAAGGGAAAGCAGAGGAACACGGCCATGGCAACGGCGCCCAGCGTCTCGTACTCGATGACGGTCCGCCTGGAGGTGCCCGCGAGCGGAACCGCGGTCTCCCAGCTCACCACCGCCGTGGAGTCCTCCGGCGGGTCGGTCACCGGCCTCGACGTCACCGCTTCCGGCCACGAGAAGCTCCGTATCGACGTCACGATCGCCGCCACCTCCACGGCGCACGCCGACGAGATCGTCGAGAAGCTGCGCGGCATCGAGGGCGTCTCGCTCGGCAAGGTCTCCGACCGTACGTTCCTGATGCACCTCGGCGGCAAGATCGAGATGGCGTCCAAGCACCCCATCCGCAACCGCGACGACCTCTCGATGATCTACACCCCGGGTGTGGCCCGCGTGTGCATGGCGATCGCCGAGAACCCCGAGGACGCCCGCCGCCTCACCATCAAGCGCAACTCCGTCGCAGTCGTGACGGACGGCTCCGCCGTGCTCGGCCTCGGCAACATCGGCCCGAAGGCCGCGCTGCCCGTCATGGAGGGCAAGGCGGCCCTCTTCAAGCGCTTCGCCGGCATCGACGCGTGGCCGATCTGCCTCGACACCCAGGACTCCGACGAGATCGTCGCGATCGTCAAGGCCATCGCCCCCGGCTTCGCCGGCATCAACCTGGAGGACATCTCCGCCCCCCGCTGCTTCGAGATCGAGGCGCGGCTGCGCGAGGCGCTGGACATCCCGGTCTTCCACGACGACCAGCACGGCACCGCCATCGTCGTACTCGCCGCCCTGACCAACGCACTTCGCGTGGTGGGCAAGGCCATCGGCGACGTCAAGGTCGTCATGTCCGGTGCCGGCGCGGCCGGTACGGCCATCCTGAAGCTGCTGCTCTCGGCCGGTGTGAAGAACGCCGTCGTCGCCGACGTCCACGGCGTCGTGCACGCCGGACGCGCCGACCTCGTCGAGGCCGACGCCGACTCCCCGCTGCGCTGGATCGCCGACAACACCAACCCCGAGGGCTACACCGGCACGCTGAAGGAAGCCGTCGTCGGCGCCGACGTGTTCATCGGCGTCTCGGCCCCCAACGTGCTGTCCGGCGAGGACGTCGCCGCCATGGCGGACGGCGCCATCGTGTTCGCGCTCGCGAACCCGGACCCCGAGGTGGACCCCGCCGTCGCCCGCCAGACGGCCGCCGTCGTGGCCACCGGACGCTCGGACTTCCCGAACCAGATCAACAACGTCCTGGTGTTCCCGGGCGTCTTCCGCGGTCTGCTGGACGCCCAGTCCCGGACCGTGAACACCGACATGATGCTCGCCGCGGCGAGCGCGCTCGCCGACGTCGTCGGCGAGGACGAGCTCAACGCGAACTACATCATTCCTTCGGTGTTCAACGACAAGGTCGCCGGCGCGGTCGCGGGCGCCGTCCGCAAGGCCGCCTCCGCCGCTGTGACGGGCCCCACGTCCGCCTGATCCCGGCGCGTCGCGGGATGCGGGACACGCGGGCCGCCTCTAGGGTTGCGGGGATGCCCGCGAGGTCCGCGGTCCGCATCCTCCGAGATCTCCACCGGTGCGGACGGAGCGTCACCGCGGCGTGACTGTGGCGCTTTTCGTGTGACCCTGGCGGGTGCCGGATTGGCTTTCCCGCCGCTGGTGGGGGCAGGATGCGTGACTGTGGCGCGAGGGTCTGACGGCAGACCCGGGTCCGGGGACTGTCCGAGGGCCCTGGCAGCATCGGCTTCGTTGGTGCCAAACATGCGGCTCTGCGCCGCGTGGCACGCCTCATAGGCAAGTTGAACACGGGAGTACAACATGAACCGCAGTGAGCTGGTGGCCGCTCTGTCCGAGCGCGCCGAGGTGACCCGCAAGGACGCCGACGCCGTTCTGGCCGCGCTCGCCGAGACCATCGGCGAGGTCGTCGCCAAGGGCGACGAGAAGGTCACCATCCCCGGCTTCCTGACCTTCGAGCGCACCCACCGTGCCGCTCGCACCGCTCGTAACCCGCAGACCGGCGACCCCATCCAGATCCCGGCCGGCTACAGCGTGAAGGTCTCCGCGGGCTCCAAGCTCAAGGAAGCCGCCAAGGGCAAGTAGTCCTTGTACGGCTGTTGGCCGCCGCTCCGGCGCCAGTAGTACGTAGAACGCGAAGGGCGGCCACCCGGACCGGGTGGCCGCCCTTACGCGTGTCCGCGGGCGTCTGCGCCTCAGACGAGGTCTCCGCTGGGGAGTTCGACCTTCGCGCCGAGCTCCACGAGCTTGTCCATGAAGTTCTCGTAGCCGCGGTTGATCAGGTCGATGCCGTGGACCCGCGAGGTGCCCTCGGCCGCCAGCGCCGCGATCAGGTACGAGAACCCGCCGCGCAGGTCGGGGATGACCAGGTCGGCGCCCTGCAGCTTGGTCGGGCCGGAGACGACCGCCGAGTGCAGGAAGTTGCGCTGGCCGAAGCGGCAGGCCGAGCCGCCCAGGCACTCGCGGTAGAGCTGGATGTGAGCACCCATCTGGTTCAGCGCCGAGGTGAAGCCGAGCCGGGACTCGTAGACCGTCTCGTGGACGATCGACAGGCCCGAGGCCTGGGTCAGCGCCACGACCAGCGGCTGCTGCCAGTCGGTCTGGAAGCCGGGGTGGACGTCGGTCTCCAGGGCGATCGCGTTCAGCGGGCCGCCCGGGTGCCAGAAGCGGATGCCCTCGTCGTCGATTTCGAAGGCGCCGCCGACCTTCCGGTAGGTGTTCAGGAAGGTCATCATCGAGCGCTGCTGGGCGCCGCGCACGTAGATGTTGCCGCCGGTCGCCAGGGCCGCGGAGGCCCACGAGGCGGCCTCCAGGCGGTCCGGGATCGCCTGGTGGTTGTAGCCGCCGAGACGGTCCACACCGGTGATCCGGATGGTCCGGTCGGTGTCCATGGAGATGATGGCGCCCATCTTCTGCAGCACGCAGATGAGGTCCTCGATCTCCGGCTCGACCGCGGCGTTGGTCAGCTCGGTGACGCCCTCGGCCAGGACGGCCGTCAGCAGGACCTGCTCGGTCGAGCCGACCGAGGGGTAGGGCAGGCGGATCTTGCAGCCGCGAAGGCGCTGCGGGGCCTCCAGGTACTGGCCGTCCTCGCGCTTCTCGATGGTCGCGCCGAACTGGCGCAGCACGTCGAAGTGGAAGTCGATCGGCCGGCCGCCGATGTCGCAGCCGCCCAGGCCCGGGATGAAGGCGTGGCCGAGGCGGTGCAGCAGCGGGCCGCAGAACAGGATCGGGATCCGGGAGGAGCCCGCGTGCGCGTCGATGTCGGCGACGTTGGCGCTCTCGACGTGCGTGGGGTCGAGCACCAGCTCGCCGGGCTCCTCGCCCGGGCGGACCGTCACACCGTGCAGCTGGAGCAGGCCGCGGACGACCCGGACGTCACGGATGTCGGGCACGTTGCGCAGGCGGCTGGGCCCGCTGCCGAGGAGAGCGGCGACCATGGCCTTGGGCACGAGGTTCTTCGCGCCGCGGACCCGGATCTCGCCCTCCAGCGGGGTACCGCCGTGGACAAGCAGGACATCGTCTGTGCCGGTCATGAATCTCGCGTTCCGAGTCGGGGATCCCCCGGGGTTGCCGGTGGATGTGGGCAGGGCCAGATCAAAGGGTAAGGGTCACCACCCCCCGGTTCGTAAGGCCGACGTGGCCGCGGATGTGTCATGGATTCGCCACAGCACCGTCCGTAGCGCCCTCGGTGCACCCTCAGTGTCGGCCTCATGGCGGAGGGTTGCATTCCGCCGTCCGGCCCAACGCGCGCTCCTTCACGCTGCCGTGCGCCCTGAGCCGCGTACGGACTTGTCCTCCCGCCCGCTCCCCCTCACGGGCGAATGTGCGAGATCATGGCGGCATGACCGAGGTGTCCTCCCTCACAGGGCGGCTGCTCGTGGCCACCCCCGCCCTCGCGGACCCGAACTTCGACCGCGCGGTGGTGCTCCTGCTCGACCACGACGAGCAGGGCTCCCTCGGCGTGGTCCTCAACCGGCCCACGCCCGTGGGCGTCGGCGACATCCTGCTGCCCTGGGCCGAGCTCGCGGGCGATCCGGGCGTGGTCTTCCAGGGCGGCCCGGTCGCCCTCGACTCCGCCCTCGGCATCGCCGTCATCCCCGGCGACGAGGGCCCGCTCGGCTGGCGCCGGGTGCACGGCGCCATCGGCCTGGTGGACCTGGAGGCCCCGCCGGAACTGCTGGCCAGCGCCCTCGGGTCCTTGCGGATCTTCGCCGGCTACTCCGGCTGGGGGCCCGGCCAACTGGAGGACGAGCTCAGCGACGGCGCCTGGTACGTCGTGGAGTCCGAGCCCGGCGACGTGTCGTACCCGGCGCCCGAGCACATGTGGCGGGCGGTGCTGCGCCGCCAGCGCAGCGAGCTGGCGATGGTTGCCACGTACCCGGACGACCCGTCGCTCAACTGAGCCCGGCGGGGTTCGGCATGTTCTTGGGAGGAATCGCATCTGAGATCCGGAGTCGCGGAGCGCCGGCGCAGCGCTACGATGTCTACACCCACGCAGGAGTCACCGAAGGCACAAACCCGGCGCAAGGCCGGTGGACCCGGTTCCCTGGGACGTTGATCGCGTGAGGACTGCCCGGCTGAGAGGCCGGGCATGCGGGGCGTGAGCCACGCGTCCCAGCTACCGGCATACGCGGGTAGCTCAGATGCGGGAGATCCCACCACATCCAGTGGTGCCCTACTCGCAAGCCCAGTCCTTCAGGGCCGGGTCAAGTTGGCTACCCTTGGCTGTTATGAGCACTCTTGAGCCCGAGCGCGGGACTGGCACGGGGACCCTCGTAGAGCCGACGCCGCAGGTGTCCCACGGCGACGGCGACCACGAGCGCTTCGCCCACTACGTCCAGAAGGACAAGATCATGGCGAGCGCACTCGACGGCACCCCCGTCGTGGCGCTCTGCGGCAAGGTGTGGGTGCCGGGCCGCGACCCGAAGAAGTACCCGGTCTGCCCCCTGTGCAAGGAGATCTACGACTCCATGGGCCCGGGCGGGGACAAGGACAAGGGCGGCAAGGACAAGTAGGCCGCCCGCAGGGCGTGCCGGGACGCCGGCTGCTCCGCGGGACTCGGCGCCACGGGGCGCACGGAGGTGCGTTCCGTGGGCCTTCGCATGCGCGGGAGACCACAGGGCCAGGTCAGCGGCGGATGCGTTCTTTGAACCCTTCTTCCATTCTCCTGCGCACGCGGGAGGTACCCCCACCCCCGGCTGAAGCCGAGGGCTTCCTCGAAGGGGATACGGTGAACGCGCGCTGTGCCGCCGTGTGCAACGCCTGACCGCGGAGGGGGCCGCCGCCGTGCCCGACCTGCCTACCAGGCCTGCCCTGATTCCGGAGCCCCGGTACGCCCGTTTCCCCGGCGCCTCCTGGGTGCTCGACGACCCGGTGCTGGTGGCCGGTCCCGGTACCGAGGGCACCGCCCGCTGGCTGCGCCGGGAGATCGGCGCCGCCACCGGCTGGGACCTCCCCGCGCCCGGACCCGGCCGGCCGGGCTCCCCCGGCCGGGTGATCCGCCTCGCCCTGCGGCCCGGGCTCGCCGCGGCGCTGGGCCCGGAGGGCTACGAGCTCCACCTCTCCGAGAACCTCGGCGTGCTGCTCGAAGGCGCCGGCGACGCCGGGCTGTTCTGGGCCGCGCAGACGTTCCGCCAGCTGCTCGGCCCCGACGCGTACCGGCGGGCCCCGCTCGCCCCCGGCCGCGCGTGGACGGTGCCGGCGGGGGACGTCCAGGACGGTCCCCGGTTCGGCTGGCGCGGGATGATGCTCGACGTCGCCCGGCACTTCCTGCCCAAGGACGGGGTGCTGCGCTACCTCGACCTGCTCGCCGAGCACAAGCTCAACGTGCTGCACCTGCACCTGACGGACGACCAGGGCTGGCGCATCGAGATCGAGCGGTACCCCCGGCTCACCGAGGTCGGCGCCTGGCGGCCGCGCAGCCGGCGCGGGCACCGGGCCTCGCCGCTGTGGAACGAGACCCCGCACGGCGGGTTCTACACCCGGGACGACATCCGCGAGATCGTCGCGTACGCCGCCGAGCGCCACATCCGGGTGGTCCCCGAGATCGACATCCCCGGCCACTCGCAGGCGGCGATCGCGGCGTACCCCGAGCTCGGCAACACGGACGTCGTGGACACCGCTGCCCTCGGGGTGTGGGACGACTGGGGCATCGGCGAGAACGTGCTGGCGCCGACCGAGTCCGTACTGCGCTTCTACGAAGGCGTCTTCGAGGAGCTGCTGGAGCTCTTCCCGCCGGAGGTCTCGCCGTTCGTGCACATCGGCGGCGACGAATGCCCCAAGACCCAGTGGCGGGCCTCCCCGGCGGCCCAGGCCCGGATCCGCGAACTCGGCCTGGCCGACGAGGACGAGCTCCAGTCGTGGTTCGTGCGGCACTTCGACACCTGGCTGGCGGAGCGGGGGCGCCGGCTCATCGGCTGGGACGAGATCCTGGAGGGCGGACTCGCGCCCGGCGCCGCGGTCTCGTCGTGGCGCGGCTACGCGGGCGGCGTCGCGGCCGCCGAGGCCGGGCACGACGTGGTGATGTGCCCGGAGCAGCACGTGTACCTGGACCACCGTCAGGACGGCGGCCCCGACGAGCCGGTGCCGATCGGGTACGTACGCACGCTGGCGGACGTCCACCGCTTCGAGCCGGTTCCGCCGAAGCTGTCGCCCGCGGCGGCGCGCCATGTCCTGGGGGCGCAGGCCAACATGTGGACCGAGGTGACGGAGGACCAGGACCGGATCGACTACCAGGTGTTCCCGCGGCTGGCGGCCTTCGCCGAGGCGGTGTGGTCGTCGCCGAGGCCGGGGGTGGACGGCTCCGGCGGGGGTGGCCAGGTGGGTGGGGCCGTCGGGCGTGGCTTCGCGGACTCCTCGGACTCCTCGGACTCCTCGGACTCCTCGGACTCCTCGGTCTCCGCGGACTCCGCAGACCCCTCGGACTTCTCGGACTCCTCGGACTCCTCGGACTTCGCGGACTTCGAGCGGCGGATGCGGGACGCGCACTACGCCCGGCTCGACGCGCTGGGCGTCCGCTACCGGCCCCCCGGCGGGCCGCGGCCGTGGCAGCGGCGGCCCGGCGTGCTCGGCCGCCCGCTGGACGGCGAGCCCCCGCAGGCGTGAGTGCATCCGATCATGGCCGGCTTCCCCCCGTCTTCCCCGTCTTCCCCCGGCTTCCGCCTCCCGCCGGAATGTCCGCTGATGGGCGCAGATGGTCTCCGATGGCCGGGAATGACCCCTGATACGGGGCGAATCGGGCGAGTTGGGGCGGTGGGCGGCGAGCAGATGGTCGAGGGGGCGCCCGGTGGACCCTCGCGCCGGGACCGTGTGGAAGATGTGCCAGAGTTGCCACGTCCCAGCGGTGAGCACGTACCGTACGGCGGACAGGCGTCAGCGCCGGGACCGGGGACATCGGGAAGGGGCAGCTGGGTTGACCACCAACGCACCGCACGCAGCGCAGGCGGCGCAATCCGTCACGCTGCCGGCCTCGCTCGACGAGGCTGTGGCGGCGCTCGCCGCCATGCCTGCCGCAGTTCCGGTTGCCGGAGGCACCGATCTGATGGCGGCCGTCAACGCCGGACTGCTGCGCCCCGCCGCGCTGGTGGGACTCGGCCGGATCAACGAGATCCGCGGCTGGCAGTACCAGGACGGGCACGCGCTGCTGGGTGCCGGCCTCACCCACGCCCGTATGGGCCGACCCGACTTCGCCGCCCTGATCCCGGCCCTGGCCGCCGCCGCCCGCGCCGCCGGCCCGCCGCAGATCCGCAACGCCGGCACGCTCGGCGGCAACATCGCCAGCGCCGCCCCGACCGGCGACGCGCTGCCGGTGCTGGCCGCCCTGGAGGCCGAGCTGATCATCGTCGGCCCCGGCGGGCAGCGGGAGATCCCGGTGTCGCACCTGCTGGCGGGCCGCGAGATGTTGAGCCCCGGCGAGTTGATCGGCTTCGTCCGGGTGCCGCTGCTGCACGCGCCGCAGGTCTTCCTGAAGGCGACGGGCCGGACCGGCCCGGGGCGCGCGGTGGCGTCCGTAGGGCTTGTGCTGGACCCCGCGCGCCGGGGCGTACGGATCGCCGTGGGCGCCGTCGCCCCGATGCCGCTGCGGCCGCTGGAGGCCGAGCAGTGGGTCGCCTCGCTGATCGACTGGGACGGCGAGCGGATGCTGGCGCCGGAGGCGCTGGAGGCCTTCGGCGAGTACGTCGGGGCGGCATGCGTACCGGACCAGGGGGACCCGGTTCCGGCGGGGGTGCTGCATCTGCGGCGGACTGTGGCCGTGCTGGCACGGCGGGCCCTGGGGAGGGCGCTGACCTCATGAGTGAGAACGAGAACGTGACGGGTACGGGCGCGCCGAGCGCAGGCGCGGGCGCAGGCGCGGGTGCTGGTGCCGGCGCGGGTGCTGGTGCCGGCGCGGGTGCGTCCGGTGCGGCGGGCCCGGGGGGTCCGGCGGGCTTCGGCTGGGAGCCGGTGCCGCACGGCGGCGACTACGACTCCGACGCCACGGCCTTCGTCCAGCTCCCGCAGGACATGCTCGAAGCCCTCGGCATGGGCGAGCCGCTGGCCGCGCCCGGGCACGGGTACGTGCCGCCGCCGATGATCGTCCCGCTCAACTCGGGCGCGAGCGCGGACCCGACGGCCACGGGGACGTGGACGATCCCGACGCAATGGCCGGAACCGGACGCCGCCGCGGCCCCCGCCGCGGACCCCGAGCCGACAGCGGGCGCGGACTTCGACCCGTACGGGGACCAGCACCTGCCCGTCGACCCGCACCTGGCCGTCGACCCGGACCCGGCCTCGACGGCGGAGTGGCAGTTCCCCGAGGCCGTCCGGCATATCTCCCTGGACGCGGACTGGAGCCAGGCTCCGGCCACGCTGCCGGGCGGCGCCCCGGCGCCGTGGGCGAGCCACCCGGACTTCGGCGCGGCGGCGGGCGGTTCGCCTGCCGCGGCC
>NZ_WTFF01000709.1 GCF_019400985.1 Streptomyces bambusae | reverse complement strand
GCACCTCGACGCCTAAGATCTGCGGCAGCGCCAGATGTGTATAAGGCACAGGGCCGGCCTCGCCGCCCTGGGCGACGCGGCCCGCCCGCAGCGCACGGCGGCGGCCAGCGGCCTGGTCACGGCCTGCCTGGCCCTGCTGCTGGCCGCCGGCTCGTACACGGTCCAGCTGGTCTACAAGGACTTCTACGTCTGCCGCGACGACGCCCTGACCCAGGCAGCGGAACTCCAGTGCAACACGCTCCTCCCGGACAACGTCCTGGGCAAGCTCTTGGAGGTCAAGCAGTAGGAGGCGAGCCCGGCGCCGGAGCTGCGCCGAGGCCGCCGGCGGGGGTGGGGCGTGGCCTGGGCGGCCCGGGCCAGGCGGCCCATAGCCCCGGCGGCCCCGGCTTGGCGGTCCCAGCCCGGGCGCGGGCGGTCCATGTGCGGGCGGTCCGTGTGCGGGCGGTCCGTGTGCGGGCGGTCCGTGTGTGCGGGCGACTCCGGCCCGGGCGGCTCGGCCCGGCGGCCCATAGCCCCGGCGGCCGGGCTTGGGCGCGGGCGAACCTACCCGGGCGTGGGCGGCTCCGACCGTGGAGGCCCCGGCCTGGGCGGCTCGGCCCGAGTGCGGGACACCCCGTCCATGTCTCTTATACATATCTCCGAGCCCACAAGACCGAGTCTTATCTCCTATGCCTTCTTTGTATTAAAAAAAACACACACATATCCTAGTAAGAGAGCATAACGACTCGCATACTCTGCGATCACCATTGTCAGTATCAGACTA
>NZ_WTFF01000708.1 GCF_019400985.1 Streptomyces bambusae | reverse complement strand
CCGCCGACCGCTGGCTGCCCGCCCGCGACCGCCCGGTCCCGCACACCCGCCGCCCCGAGCGCCGCCGCGGGCGGGGCCGCCACCCACCGCCCGGGCCGGGCCGAGGACCGGGCGGCCAGGCCGTGCCGCTCCAGGTGCCGCAGGGCCTGTTCGGTCTGCGGCACCGGCAGGGTGAGCCGGTGGGCGAGGTCCGCCGCCTCCGCCGCCCCGAGCGCGACCAGCACGCGGTACGCCGACTCCTGCCCCTCGTCCAGACCCAGCGCGCTCAGCACACCCGACCACCCCACCCTTGTCCACGGCGCCTGGCGGGAAGCGGCCACGGCGCAAACCCGCCGCGGACATCATCACCGCACCCGGTGTCCGTCTGCCAGGGCTGCGCAGCAGCAGTACTGACGTGCGGCCGTCGACCATCCGTTCGGGCTGCGGCTTTGCCGGGGCTTGCCCCGTGTTGCTCCTGCGCGGCGAGCGCCGGAGGAGGCGACGGCCGGCGGACGGCCGTACGCGCGTACGGCGTTCGGGCCCGGGTTCTGAAGGTTCGTCAAGGGGGTGCCGGGCAACGCACCCGGTGGCCCCGTTCGGCGTTTCCGGCCGCCCTGCCCGGCCGACAATAAGGGCATGAGTCAGCAGGGGGCCCCGCACGACTGGTGGCACAAGCTCTACGACGACCCGCCGGCCGGCCCGGACACCGCCGCGGCGCCGGACCCGTCGGACACCCTGGACAGCCGCTTCAGCTCGGCGGCCTCCGTCACCGGGGCGGCACCCGCGGCGGCGGCGCCCGCGCCG
>NZ_WTFF01000707.1 GCF_019400985.1 Streptomyces bambusae | reverse complement strand
GCGCCGAGCAGCTCGCCGGCGAGGAGCGGCGGCTGCGCGGCGACCTGGGCGCGGTGGAGGCCGCGCACCGGGCCGAGGCGCGCAGCGCCGAGATCACCCGCGAGCGCACGGACCTGGACCGCGAGGCCCGCGCGGCCGACGAGCTGCTGCGCGAGACCTCCGAGTGGCTCGCCCGCTGGGAGACCGACCGGCCGGCCCTGCGGGCCCGGGTGGACGCCGCCCAGCAGGCCGCCACCCAGGCCGAACACCTGGCCGGACGGCTGGAGCCGGCGCGGTTGCAGCTGGCCGCCGCCCGGCGCCGGGACACGCTGGCCGCCGAGGCGGAGGCCCCCGCAGGCCGGCCGCTGTCCGTACGGGAGGAGGCCGCGGCGGCCCGCGGGCGCTGGCTGGAGCTCAAGGAGGCCCGGCTGAGCGGGATCGCCGCCGAACTCGCCCAGGAACTCGTCGACGGGCAGCCGTGCAAGGTCTGCGGATCCGACCGGCATCCCGCGCCGGCCAGGCCGGCCCCCGGCCATGTGGAACGGGCCGCGGAGGAGGCCGCGCACGCCGAGTTCGAACAGGCCGAGGAGCGGCGGGCCGAGGCCGAGCGCCGGCTGGCCGCCGCCACCGAGGCCCGTACGGAGGCCGAGGCCGCGGCCGGCGGCGCGCAGACCGCCGAACTGCTCGCCCTCACCTCGGACCTGACGGCCCGGCATGCCGCCGCGCACGCCGCCGCGGCCGGACTGCACGCCGCCCGCGAGGCGCTGGCCGGCGCGGAACGCGAGTACGCCGCCCGCAGCGAGACCCGCC
>NZ_WTFF01000706.1 GCF_019400985.1 Streptomyces bambusae | reverse complement strand
GCCATGGGTGACGCGACGGCCTCCGGCGTCGTGCCCGGCAGCGTCGACGGGGCGGTGGCGGTCGGGTGCCGGCCTCGGCGGCGGGGCGCGGCCGCCGTTGTGTGTGCTCTGCTCGGGATCGCGCTGCTCGGCGGGGCCGGGGCGTCCGTCTGGGCCGATCGGCGGGCCGCCGCCCAGCCCGTGTCCGCCGCCGAGGCCTACCGCAAGGCCGCCTCGCTCTGGCACCGTACGCCCGTCGAGACCCTCTTCCCGTCCGTCCTCGACGGGCGCGGCGCCGGCCCCGGCGGCGCGGACCGCACCTGGACCCGCGTCGCGGTCGCCGCCGACGCCGACTGCGCCGGCGCGCTGCCCCCCGACTGGCAGCCCCTGCTGGCCGGCACCGGCTGCACCCGCGTGCTGCGCGCCACGTACACCGACGCCACCCGCAGCTCGCTGGTCACCGTCGGCATGGTCTTCACCCCGGCCGACGCCACCGCCATGGCCGCCCTGCGCGGCAGGCTGCCGCTGCCGCAGGGCTACGGCTTCGCCGACCCGCAGCGCGCCGCCTGGACCGTGTCCGTGCTGCCCGACGCACCCGTCGTCGTCTACGCCGTGTCCGCCTACGCCGACGGCCGCCCCGTCGCCCGGCCCCGCGCCGCCGAGGAGGCCATGCAGAAGGACGACACCTCCGCCGTGGCCCAGGCCGGCCTCGGCCACGAGGCCAAGGCCGTCGCCGACCGCGTCGAACGCGCCCTGCGCGCCCTGGCCGTCCCGCCCACCCAGGAGCCGACCCCGGAGCCCGCCCGATGAAC
>NZ_WTFF01000705.1 GCF_019400985.1 Streptomyces bambusae | reverse complement strand
GCCTCGGCCTCCTGCGCGAAGGCGCGGGCGGCCGCGGCCTGTTCGGCCAGCTCGGCCAGCCGGCCGGGCGGGCAGCCGGTGCGCCAGGAGGCCAGGCGGGCGGAGAGTTCGCGGTCGCCGGCCAGCCGGGCGGCCAGCTCGCGGATCTCGGCGTCCCGCTCGCCGGCGCGGGCGCGCAGGGCCTGGCGCTCCTCGTCGGCGGCGTGCTCGTCGTGCATGGCCGGGTTCGGCGAGACGATGAAGATGCCGCCGGTGGCGTCGTCCGGCCCGGCCGGGGGTACGGGGGCCAGCAGGGCGGCGGCCGTACCGACGGCCACGGCGGAGCGGGGCAGCAGGGCGGCGGCGCCGAGCACCTCGCGGGCCCGGCCGTGGGTGTCGGGGTCGGTGATGACGACGCCGTCGACCAGCTCGGGGCGGGCCGCGAGAACGGCGGCGTGGTCGGCGGGGTCCACGGCCTGGGCGAGGTAGCGCCAGCCGGGCAGGGCCGGGATGCCGTGCTCGCCGAGGTACTCGACGGTGGCGAGCACGTCGGGGCCGGGCGGCAGCAGCCCGCCGTCACCGAGCGCGCCCAGGATCCGGGCGTCGTCGGCGGCGGCGGTGCGCAGGTCGAAGAGCTGGCGTTCGGCGACGCCCACGGCTCCGGCGAGGAGGTCGCGCAGGTCGTCGGCGTTCCGGTCGAGGTCCTCGGGGCTCATGCCCCCGAAGTCCCCGGCCCCGGCCGGGATGCCGGGCCCGGCCGCGCCGGAGGCGGCGTCCGCCGGGCCGCCGGCGTGGCCCTGCGGCGCGGTGCCGGGC
>NZ_WTFF01000704.1 GCF_019400985.1 Streptomyces bambusae | reverse complement strand
CCACCAGTCCGTGAACCTGGGGTCGGTGTGCTTGGCGGCGTTGAACGACTTCCGCAGCGACGGCAACGACCACGGCCGCCACTCCGTCAGCTGGTCGGCTGGGATGCCGTACGTCTCCTCGGCCTTGCGCTGCCACCACGAGGCGGTCACCCAGCCCACAGCCCAGTTGTACGCGGCACGCGCGGCGCCGCAATGCGAGCGCAGGGCGTGCTCCTGGGCGGCGTTCGGGTCCAGGGCGAACCGGTACGCCTGCACCACGAACCCGGGCTGCGGGCGGAACTTCTTCACCCGTCGGCCTCGCCGGTCGCCACGGCCACCGCGCGGGCGGCCCGGTTCTTCGCCGCCCGCCGCCCGTACAGGCGCGCACACATCGACGTCAGCACCTCGGTGATGTCGCGCACCAGGTCATCGGCTGTCTCGGTGGGATCGAGGACGACCAGGCGCCGCCCGGACGCGGACAGGACGGCTTCGAGGTGCTCGACGCCGAACCGGGCCAGCCGGTCACGGTGCTCGACCACGATCACAGTGGAGTTCGGGTCGGACAGCAGGCGGTGCAGCTTGCGGCGCCGCCCGTTCAGCCCTGAACCCACTTCGGTGACGACCTCGGAGACGGCCAGGCCCAGCCCGTTCGCGCCGGCCACGACCCGGGCGGCCTGCCGGTCAAGGTCGGTCTTCTGGTCGGCGGACGACACGCGACAGTACGCCACGACCCGCCCGGACGGCTGGACGGCGACCTCATCGACCAGCCACGTCCCGGACGGCGCCTGGCGGACGGGGACGGGCATCTTCCCGTCCTTCACC
>NZ_WTFF01000703.1 GCF_019400985.1 Streptomyces bambusae | reverse complement strand
GCAGGGTGCCGACCGCGGCCGCGGCGAGCGGACCGCCCACCCGACCGCCCGCGGAGGCTCGGGCGGCCAGTACGGCGGCGAGCGGGACGTCGGGCAACGGGCCGGCGGGCAACGGGAGATCGTACGGACCGGGCTCCGCCGCCGCGGGCGGAGCGGCCACCGGGCGCGCGGCGCTCTCGCGCATGGCGCCGATGTGGAACTTGCTGTGTTCGAGGTAGCGGCGGTCCGGCGCGGGGCCGCGCCGGTCCTCGTCCGCACCATCGGTGCCGGTGCCGGTGCCGGTGCCGGGACCGGTGCCGGCCTCGGTGCCGTCGCCGTCGAAGAAGGGATACGGGCCGTCGGCTTCCAGCAGGGTGCGGGCGGCCAGTCGGCACACGGCGCGCTCCTCGTCGGGTCCGATGCCGAGCCGGTTGAGCAGCATGTGCAGTTGGGAGGCCCACACCCAGGGCAGCCCGTGCTCGTGGTGTGCGCGCAGCCGCTTGTCCGCCGCGGTGACTGCCGCGGCCCACTCCGTCTGCCAGGCCGCCGCCGTACCGCGCGCCAGGCGTTCGCGCAGCGCGTCCGCGCGCCGCGTGAGCACCTGCCGGGAACCGGCGAACACCGTGTTCACCCGCGTGTGGACCACGGCTCCGGGGAGCAGCGGCGCGTCGGCCACCCAGCGCCAGCCCGCCGCGTGCGCCCGCAACCAGCCGCCCGCGGCCTCCCGGTCCATGCCGAGCGCGTACGCCGTCGTGTGCGCCGCGTCCAGGGCGAGGGCCAGCCGGTCCGGGCGCGGGGCCCGCCCCAGGGCGCGCAGCGCGGCGACCGCCGCCCGGGTCGAGGC
>NZ_WTFF01000702.1 GCF_019400985.1 Streptomyces bambusae | reverse complement strand
CGCCGGGGCCGGGCTGGGCCGGGACGGCGGCCGCCTCCTCCGGCAGGTCGTCGTCGAGCCGCTTGCGGCGGCCCGGCAGGGCCAGCACCAGCAGCAGCGCGGCGAGGCCGGCCTGGGTCCAGTGCCAGCCGGTGCGGGCCGCGGAGTCCTCGTGGACCAGGTCGAGCCGGCCGCCGGCGGCGGGCAGTTCGAAGCCCTGGGCCCAGCCGTCCAGGGTCTTGGGGGTGAGCGGTTCGCCGTCGAGGGTGGCCCGCCAGCCGGGCGCGGCCCGGTCGGCGATGCGCAGGGTGCGGCCGGACTCGCCCGCCGGGATGCCGGTGTGGACCTCGACGGGGCCGGAGGCGACGGGGATCGGGGCCTCGCCGGGCTTGCCGGGGAGGATGACGGCGCGGGCGACCTGCCGGTCGACCTGCCACAGGGCGCTGCCGTCGAGCTGGCTCATCCGGCTCAGGCCGGGGGTGGCGTCCAGGACCCGGGCCGTGCGCGGCGGGGCGCCGTCGCGGACCAGGACGTAGCGGATGGCGAAGCCGCCGAGCTGGCCGGTCTGGTCGGCGCCGGAGCCGGCGACCAGGCTGGAGACGATCTTGTCGAGGCGGGGGTCGCTGCCGGCCGCGGCGGCCAGTTCGGCGTCGCCGAGCCGGCCGCCGGAGCCGCGCACCAGGGTGTACGGGACCTCGGCGGGCGAGCTGCCGCCCAGGACGAGGGTGCGGGGCTGGTCGCGGGTGCCGCTCTCCTCGGCGACGAACGCCGGGACCTGGACCGGGTCGCGCCGCTGGAGCGGCCCGTCGGCGCCGGCGACCGTCCACAGCCCGGCCGCCAGCAG
>NZ_WTFF01000701.1 GCF_019400985.1 Streptomyces bambusae | reverse complement strand
CGGCGAGCAGGGTGGTCTTGCCGAGGCCGGCCGGGCCGGACAGGGCGAGCAGGCCGCCGCCCTCGGCGCCGGTGCCGCGGGCGGCGCCGGCCAGTCGGGCCAGTGCCTCGTCGACGGCGGCGAGTTCGCTTTCGCGTTCGAACAGTTCACGCCGCATCCGGGGCCGGCGATCTGTCATGGCTGGTACCCCCCAGACCGGTTCGGGGGTTCAGCGTACGCCCGCGCCGCCGCGGACGGATCCGAATGATCAGATGTTCTTCATCGCGCAGAGCGAACAGCCAGTTGCTCCAGTACGGCGACGGCTTCGGCGGCCCGGTCGGCGGGGACGAAGATGTGGTCGTGGTGGAATCCCGCGATCACGTTGCAGCTCAGCCCGTGGGCGGCGAGTTCGGCGGCGAAGGCGCCGGTCAGTCCGACGGCGTCGAGTGCGGAGTGCACGCGCAGGGTGATCCAGCCGGTCACGTGGTCGTAGCCGAGTCCGGCGCGGTCGGCGGCCTCCTGGGGCAGGACGAGGGTGAGGCCCTCGGGCTCGCGGACCGTGGCGACGGGGTCGAGGCCCTCGGGCACGTCGGTGCCGGGCAGGGTGCAGAAGACGAACCGGCCGTCGTTCAGTTCGGGCCGCATGCCGCTGAGGAGGGTGGTCAGGTCGCGCTCGCCGCTCATACCGTCACCCTAGTCGCACGAACGGAAAGTTGACCGGTTCGGGACTCCGCGCGCGCCGGGCGCGTGTGGTCCAGCGTGTGGCGTCCCGGTCCCGCCGGCCGACGGCACGCCGGGACCGGGACCGGGACCGGGACCGGGACGGCGCCGCGGTCAGCCGGCGGC
>NZ_WTFF01000700.1 GCF_019400985.1 Streptomyces bambusae | reverse complement strand
GCCCCGCCCCGGCCGGTGCCCGGCGCCGGCCCCGCAGCGGGCTTCGGCCCGCACCGGGCGCCATGCGCCGATTCCGGTCCTGCCCCTGCGCGGCCCCCGGAGCTCAGTGGGGTCGGGCGGGGGAGCCGGGGGTGGGGCGGGGGTACGTACGGGACTGCTTGACGCTGCCGTACGCGAAGCTCGACTCGATCGAGGCGATCCCGGGAATGGCGTGGATCCGGTGGCGCACCAGGGCCTCGTACGCCGCGAGGTCCTCGATCACGACCCGGAGCAGGTAGTCGCTGCTGCCCGCCATCAGGTAGCAGTCCTGGATGTGCTCGATGACGGCGACGTGCTCCTCGAAGAGCCGGACCGCCTCCGCCGTGTGCCGTTCCAGGCGGATGCGGACGAACACGGTGATCGGCAGCCCGAAGGCGACCTGGTCCACGACGGCCGTGTAGCCGCGGATCAGTCCCGCCTCCTCCAGCCGCCGCACCCGCCGCAGGCAGGGGGAGGGGGACAGCCGGACGCGGTCGGCGAGGTCCTGGTTGGACAGCCGCCCGTCGGCCTGCAATTCCCGGATGATCTGCAGATCGACTGCGTCCATGGGCGCTCCTTGGCAGATTCTGCCCCAAACGTACGTCCGAGAGGCAGAACTAGCAATCGGCTGCCCCGCCCGAAGCCCTAGCGTTGCCGGGGTAAGCGATGACGGGTCCGTAAGAGGCGGGAGCCACCTTCTTGGCCGCGATGAACACCGTGGGGACGGCCGCGCCCCCCGCCCCCGCCCCCCCGCTCTTTTACACATCCGACGCCGCCCGCGAGCCTCACCCGTCGCGGCGCTATCGCT